>CAZWQN010000009.1:0-28575 GCA_964635895.1 uncultured Thermotogae bacterium
CGCCACCGCCTCCGAGGATCTTCGAGAGGCTTCGGACGATGGCGCCGGCGTCGATGCCGACAACCCCCTTCGAGGCCTTGCAGACGACGGTGGCTCGCCCGGCAGCGTCTCCCACGAGGAGCACGACGGCGGGGTGAGCGCGATCCTCGATCTTGTCGGCAAGTTCCTTGAGTTGCTCGGCGGAGAGGTTTGCTCGGCCCGTGATGGTTCGCACGCCGCTCTTCTCCACGGCCGTCGCGAGCAGCTCCTCGACCTTGGCGTCGGTCTCAGCTCCCCGCTGGGCCTCGAGGCCTTCCTCAAGCGCCGAAATCCTCTCGCGCAGTCGGGCGAGGCCCGCCCCGGGGTCGTCGCCGAGTTCGGCGTGCATCCGGCTTGCGAACGCCTCCTGGTCGCGCAGAAGGGCAAGGACGAGGTCGCCGGTGACTGCGCGGATGCGGCGCACACCGGAAGCGATTCCTTCTTCGGAGACGATGCGAATGAGGCCGATCTCGCCGCTCCGCCGAACGTGCGTGCCCCCGCACAGCTCTTGGCTCACGTCGCCGACCTGGACCAGGCGCACCTTCTCGCGCCCTCGATACTCGTCCTCGAACAGGCCGATCGCGCCCCGCTCCCGCGCCTCCTCGCGCGTCACCTCGTGCGTCGTCACGAGGTGGTCGGCGAGCACGGCCGCGTTCGCGAAGTCCTCCACGCGCGCGATCTCGTCAGGAGTCACCTTCTCGAAGTGAGAGAAGTCGAAGCGCAACTCGCGATCGGTCACCTCGGATCCCGCCTGCTGCGCGTGCGCCCCAAGAACGCTGCGCAGTCCGGCGTGCAGGAGATGGGTTGCCGTGTGGTTTCGCTCGATGCGGCGTCGCCACTCGACATCGACCGTGAGGCGGCAGCGATCACCGATCGCGAACGTTCCATGCCGAATCTCCGCACGATGCAGGAAGACACCGGCGCTGTTCTTTGTGACGTCAACGATCCTCGCGTGCCCAGGCTGCGACAGGTTCTCGATCACTCCGGTATCCCCGACCTGGCCGCCCGACGCGGCGTAGAACGGGGACCTCGGGAAGACAAGGCGCACTCCCGCGCCTCCGGTTGACTCGATCACGTTCTCGAGTCCGACCTCGGCGACGAGCGGCTTGCTCCCTGCCGCGTCCGATCCCGTGTCGTAGCCAGTGAACACCGTCGCAGTCTTGCCTGCCTCGATGACCTCGCCCTCAGCACTCATGCTTGCGGACACCTGGACTCGCGATCGCGCGCGCTGCCCCTCGAGCGCCTTCTCGAACCCCTTGCGGTCGACCGAGACCCCCCTCTCTGCGAGGATCTCCTCGGTCATCTCGAGCGGGAACCCGTAGGTGTCGGTCAGCTCGAACGCGAGCTTGCCGGGCAGGACCTTGTCCCCTGACTTCCTCATCCCGACCAGGATCTTCTCGAGCCTCCGCTCGCCATCGCGCAGGGTGCGGCGGAACGCCTCCTCTTCACGATCGATCAGGCGGACGGTGACATCTCGCGCGGCGACGATCTCCGGGTACACCTCGCCCAGCGTCGCGATCACCGGCTCGACGAACGATCCGAGCGACCCGGGCGGAAGCTCGAGACGCTCTCCGGCGCGGACCGCGCGGCGCAGAACGCGTCGCAGTACGTACCCCTGAAGCTCGTTCCCCGGCATCACGCCGTCCGCAACGAGGAACAGCGTCCCTCGCACATGGTCGGCAATCGTGTTGCGATACGGAAGGTCAGCCTTGGTCAATCGACGTCCGGCTTTCGCGTCGATCGCCTCGACGATCGGCGCGAAGACGTCGATGTCGAAGTTCGTCGGGACGCCCTGGAGGATCGCGGTCGCCCGCTCGAGCCCCATGCCGGTGTCGATGTTCTTCTTGGACAACGGCCGGAACGACCCGTCCTCCTGAGCGTCGAGCTCCATGAACACGAGGTTCCAGATCTCGGCGTACCGGTCGCAGTCGCAGGCCACGCCTCGGCAATCCGGGCCGCAGGCGCGCTCCTTTCCCGTGTCGTAGTGCAGCTCCGAATCAGGTCCGCACGGGCCCGTACTCCCTACGGGTCCCCACCAGTTGTTGCCTTTCCCGAGGCGCACCAGTCGCTCGGGCGGGATTCCGACGACGTCGCGCCAGATGGCGTAGGCCTCTTCGTCCTCCTCGTAGACCGTGACGGCGAAACGCTCCCCGGGGATGCCAAGCTCGCGGGTCACGAACTCCCACGCGAGTTCGATCGCACCCTGCTTGAAGTAGTCGCCGAACGAGAAGTTCCCGAGCATCTCGAAGAAGGTGTGGTGGTATGCGGTTCGACCGACCTGCTCGATGTCCGTGGTTCGAAAACACTTCTGGCACGTCGTCGCCCGGGCAAACGGCGCCTTCGTTCGTCCCCAGAGGTAGTCCTTAAACTGAACCATTCCGGCGGCCGTGAAGAGAAGTGTCGGATCGTTGGGTACGAGGGGCGAGCTTTCGAGCAGTTTGTGGCCGCGCTCGCGGAAGAATCCCAAGTACTGGCGGCGAAGCTCGGAAGACAACATCGCGCTCTCCTTATCCACGGTCGGGTGGCGGAATAGTAGACGCCTTACGAAGTGCGGTCAACAGGGTGTGCCTCTTCCGGATTGCCCGCCCTCCGGGCGGCGGGCTATACTGAGCCGGAAACTAAGGGGGATACGGCGCATGTACATTGAGGCCATCGAAGCACGGGCGATCATCGACTCTCGCGGCAACCCCACGGTCGAGGCTGACGTCTACCTGGAGGACGGCGGCTTCGGGCGTGCTGCTGCGCCGTCCGGAGCGTCCAAGGGGAAGAAGGAAGCTCTCGAACTGCGCGACAACGACCCGAAGGTGTACCACGGTCGCGGCGTCTCCGCGGCGATTGACAACATTCGCGACGAGATCGAGCCGTGCCTCCTTGGGTGCGATGCGCTCGACCAGGCCGAAGTGGATCGGCTCCTGATCGAACTCGACGGGACGGAGAACAAGCGTCGCCTGGGAGCCAACGCCATCCTCGCGGTCTCCCTCGCGACCGCACGAGCTGCCGCCGACAGCCTCGCCTTGCCGTTCTTCCGCTACGTCTCCGGTCTGCGAACGCCAACGCTCCCTCGGCCGATGATGAACGTGCTGAACGGCGGCGAGCATGCAGACAACAACGTCGACATCCAGGAGTTCATGCTGCTTCCGATCGGCGCCACGTGCTTTTCCGACGCGGTGCGCGCCTGTTCGGAGGTGTTCCACACGCTCAAGGGGACGCTCAAGGAGAAGGGATTGGCCACGAGCGTTGGGGACGAGGGCGGGTTCGCTCCGAATCTCACCGAGAATCGTGACGCCCTGGCCCTTCTCGTCGCGTCCATCGAGAAGAGCGGGTACCGACCGGGGGCCGACGTGGCGATCGCCCTGGATGCCGCGGCGTCGAGCTTCTACAAGGACGGCTCGTACCGATTCACCGTCGACGGACGGGTCGTGTCCTTGTCGAGCGACGAGTTGGTGGCGCTGTACGCGGAGTGGGTGAAGGCGTTCCCCATCGTTTCGATCGAGGACGGCGTCGCCGAGGCGGATTCGCGTGGGTGGACGAAGCTGACCGAGACGCTTGGCGAGCGGGTGCAGATCGTCGGGGACGACGTGTTCGTGACCCACCCGAGGATCCTCGAGGCGGGGATCGCGAACGGGATCGCCAACTCGATCCTGATCAAACTGAACCAGATCGGCACGGTGACCGAGACCCTGGAGACGATGGACCTGGCTCGCTCCGCCGGGTACACGTGTGTCGTGTCGCATCGCTCGGGAGAGACGGAGGACACCTCGATTGCCGACTTCGCGGTCGGCACGGCGTGCGGGCAGATTAAGGCGGGCTCCATCTCCCGAAGCGAGCGCGTCGCGAAGTACAACCGGCTCTTGCGGATCGAGGAGGAGTTCGAACTCGGGTTGGCGGCGTGGCCGCGGAGGTTTTCTCCGTAGGACGGAGGCGGTCGTCGCACCGCGCGGGAACGGCGGTCAGACGACCGCTTGCGTAGGGCGGCAGTCAGAGGGGATCGCGGAGAGGGGCGATGAGGGGACGGTGGGGGAGGATCGCGCGGAGCGTCCGCTGGCCGACGCGCCGGAGTCGGCGCTGGATCGTGCTGGGTCTCGGGGTCGCCGTGGTCTCCCTCCTCTTTGCCGTGTTCCTCACTCGCGGCCTCGGCATCGTCCACTTGCGCCGGGACCTCGTTCGACTTGACGTGGCCGCCCGTGAGGCCAGCGCAGAGCAGAAGAGTCTGCGGGCCGAGCTGGCTTCGTCCTCCCAAGCGAAGGTGATGGAGGATCAAGCGCGGGAGAAGCTGGGTTTGATCAAGCCGGGCGAAGAGAAAGTCATTTTCGTGGAGGAGTGACCGCGTTGCCGAGCCGATTCGTCCATCTTCACGTTCACTCCGAGTACAGCATCCTCGACTCGTCGTGTCGACTTCTCGACCTGATCGACCGTGCCGCGGCGTGCGGCATGGACGCGCTAGCGCTCACCGATCACGGAGTCATGAGCGGCGCCGTGAAGTTCTACCGCGAGGCCAAGCGGCGCGGGATCCACCCTATCCTCGGCTGTGAGGTGTACGTCGCCCCCGGCGACCGCCGCGACCGCTCCGGCGGCGAGACGAATCGCTACTTCCATCTGGTGCTGCTCGCCGAGAGCGAGATCGGGTACCGCAACCTGATTCAGATTGTCAGCGCGGCCCACACGGAGGGGTTCTACTACCGTCCGCGCGCCGACAAGGAGCTCTTGGCGGCGCACGCCGAGGGACTGATCGCCCTGTCGGCGTGCGAATCCGGAGAGGTTCCGCGACTCCTGCAGGCGGGCCGGGAGCGCGACGCGGACAAGATCGCCCGCGAGTACGCCAAGCTGTTTGGACCGGACCACTTCTTCATCGAGCTCCAGCACCACGGCACGGAGCGCGACGCGCAGCTCCGTCGGCGGCTGATTGCCCTCGCCCGCCGATTGGATCTGCCGCTCGTTGCCACCAGTGACGTCCACTACCTCGATCCCGAAGACAAGCTGGCCCATGAGGTGCTGATCAACATCCGCGCCAATCGTACGCTCGCCGATCCTGAGCACCGAACGTTCGACGGCGACGGATACCACTTCCGCAGCTCCGAGGAGATGGAGGAGCTCTTCGCAGACGCGCCGGAGGCGGTCGAAAACACCCGGGCGATCGCGGAGCGCTGCCGCGTGGAACTGGACTTCGACCGTGTCCTGATTCCGCCGTTTCCCCTCCCCGCGGGCGTGGACGACACCGACACCTACCTGCGAGAGCTGGCCTACGCCGGCGCGCTTGAGCGCTACGGCGAGATCACTCCCACGGTCCGGGAACGGCTCGAGTACGAGTTGGGCGTCATCGAGAAGATGTCGTACAGCACGTACTTCCTGATCGTCTGGGACTTCGTGCGATTCGCACGCAGCGAGGGGATTGCCGTTGGGCCGGGGCGAGGCTCCGCGGCGGGAAGCCTCGTCGCCTACGCCCTCAGGATCACCGGCGTCGATCCGCTTCGCTACAACCTGATCTTCGAGCGGTTTCTCAACCCCGATCGGGTGAGCATGCCGGACTTCGACATTGACTTCTGCATCCGCGGCCGCGACCGAGTGATCCACTACGTCCGCACCAAGTACGGGGGCGAGCGGTGGTGGGAGCGGATCGCCCAGATCGCGACGTACGACCGGATGGCGGCGCGGAGCGTCGTCCGTGACGTCGGCCGGGTCCTCGGACTTCCGTACGGCGACGCGGACCGAGTCGCCAAGCTCATCCCGTTCGGGTCGAAGCTGCAGGCTGCGGTCGACAGCGTGGTCGAGCTGCGAACCCTGTACGAGGAGAACGAGAGCATCCGCCGCGCGATCGACATCGGCCTGCGCTTGGAGGACCTCACCCGCAACGTCTCGACGCACGCCGCCGGCGTGGTGATTGCCCCCGACGCGCTCGCGCAGCACGCGCCCGTCCTGCGCGTGGCCGAGAACAAGTTCGTGACGCAGTTCGACATGAACGACATCGAGGCGATCGGCCTTCTGAAGATCGACTTCCTCGGTCTGCGCAACCTGACCCTGATCGCCGACGCGCTGGCCTCGCTTTCGGCGCAAGCGGGGGTCGAGCTTGTGCTCGACTCGGTGCCCCTCGACGACGACGCGACCTACGCGCTGCTGCGAGAGGGAAGGACCGACGGCATCTTCCAGCTGGAGGGCTCCGGGATGACAGGCCTGATCCGCCGAGTCCTGCCCAACCGTTTCGAGGACCTAATCGCGTTGCTGGCCCTGTACCGGCCCGGTCCGCTCGAGAGCGGGATGGCGGACGAGTACGTCGAACGGCGCACGGGGCGAAGAGCTGTGACGTACGCTCACCCGAGCGTGCGCGGGATCCTTGAGGAGACGTTCGGGCTCCCGATCTACCAAGACCAGCTGATGCTCATGACGCAGAAGCTGGCCGGGTTCACGCTCGCGCAGGCCGACACGCTGCGAAAGGCGATGGGGAAGAAGAAGAAAGAGATCATGGCCAGCCTCCGCGAGAAGTTCATCGAGGGGTGCCGAGCGAACGGACTATCGCAGGAACTGGCGGCCACGACCTTCGACGACATGGAGAAGTTCTCGCGTTATGGGTTCAACAAGTCGCACGCCACCGCGTACGCGTTCGTCTCCTACTGGACGGCGTACCTCAAGGCCCATTACCCCACCCACTTCATGGCCAGCCTGCTGACGAGCGTTCAAGGCGACACGGACAAGGTCGCGGAGTACATCGGCGCGTGTCGCGACATGGGCATCGAGGTGCTTCCTCCCGACATCAACGAGAGCAGGCTCGAGTTCTCGCCGATCGGGGAGAGAGCGATCCGATTCGGGCTCGGAGCGATCAAGTACGTCGGAGAGAACGCCATTCAGGGAGTCCTGGCGGCGCGACGGAACGGACCGTTTGTGTCGTTCTTCGACCTGTGCCGACGGGTCGACGGGGAGGGCGTCGACCGGGAGACACTCGAAGCCCTGGTGAAGTCCGGGGCGTTCGATCGGCTCGGCGCGTCTCGGCGGGGGTTGCTGCGCCACCTGTCCGAGGGGCTCGAGATGACCCACGTGGCGCGCCGTGAGCGGCTGACGGGGCAGCAGTCGATCTTCGCCGGACTTGATGAGGTTCGGGCCGATCCCGCCGTGCGCGAGCCGGAGTTCGAGCGCGCCGATCTCCTCGCGTTCGAGAAGGAATTGCTTGGCCTGTACGTGACATCGCATCCGCTGGAGGAGTACTCGGACCTCCTGCACGCGTACTGCCGCCCGATCCGCGACGTCGCCACGATGTCGGAGGGCGAGACCGCCACGATCGGAGGGCGCGTCAAGCGCCTGCGGCGCATCGATACGAGGCGCGGCGAGCCGATGGCGTTCGTGACCATCGAGGACGGAACGTCCGAGGCTGAGGCCACGGTGTTTCCTCGCGCCCTGGAGGGGTGCGGGGCGCTGCTATGCGAAGACCGCCTGGTCGGCGCCGTCGTGGAGGTGGGGCGGCGCAACGGGCAGGTGAACCTGGTCGTACAGGAGCTCTTCCCGCTCGACGCGATGTCGGGCCGCCGACCTGTCCGCATGACGCTCGTCCTGGACGGCGCGCGCGTCGACTCGATCGCCCTCGAGCAGCTTCGCGACGTGCTCCGTCTCCATCCGGGGCCGACGCCCGTCGTCCTCCAGCTGACCGATACCACGGGGGCCGTGGTCGTGTCGGCCGGGAACGCGTTGGGCGTGGCGCCGAGTCCAGCGCTCCAGTCGGCGCTGTCGGCGCTCGCCGGGGTCCTCGACGTCGCTCTCTCGCCGGGAGGTGAGGCGTGAGCTGGCTCTCCCGCGGAATCTTCCGCTGGCTCTACCCGGGGATGGGGGTGAAACGCTGGGTGCTGCTCGCGTTCGTCTCAATGGCGATCATGGCCACCGCCGTGCTCTACGCGCTCGGCGTCGAGCTGGTGCGGATGCTCTACCGTGCCGTTCCCCTCCGCGCAACGGCGCGCTACGCAGTGATGGCCGCTCTGCTCGTCGCGGGGCTGGGCGCGTTCGGCTACGCCATCGTGCGCCTTGTCCGATCCGTCGCGCGGGGGGTGGCGCCGCTCGCGCATGAGAAGACGTCGGAGCTGATCTTCCGCACGCGCGTCCTGGAGCGCGCGCCTCGCGTCGTGGCGATCGGGGGAGGCACCGGGCTCTCCACGCTGCTACGCGGCATCAAGCGGGTGACGGCGAACCTCACGGCCGTCGTGACGGTCATGGACGACGGAGGCAGCTCGGGGAGGCTGCGGGAGGAGATCGATGTCCTCCCTCCGGGCGACGTGCGCAACTGCCTCTTGGCGCTGGCCGAGGACGAGTCCCACTTCTCGGACTACTTCCAGCACCGTTTCGCTTCGCCGGGCGAGCTTGCCGGACACTCGCTCGGGAACCTCGTCCTGGCAGGTCTCGAGCAAGCGACGGGGGGCTTCGACCGGGCCATCGAAGCGATGAGTCAGTTTCTGAGCATTCGCGGACGGGTCCTGCCGGCGACACTGGCCCGGGCGCGGCTCTCCGCTCGCATGGAGGGCGGCGCCGTCGTGGAGGGCGAGAGCGCGATCGGGGCGGACGGCCGCAGGATCGAAGCGATCGCCCTCACGCCGTCGCCGGCGCCCGCCTACGACAAGACGCTCGAGGCCATCGCGGACGCCGACCTCATCATCCTCGGCCCGGGAAGCCTGTTCACCAGCCTGATCCCGAACCTTCTCGTAGACGGTGTCGCCCAGGCGATCCGGGAATCGGAGGCGGAGAAGATCCTTGTCGCGAACCTGATGACGCAGCCGGGCGAGACGGCCGGGTTCACGCTCTCCGATCACCTTCGCGCCCTCGACCCCTACATCAATGTGCGCTGTTTCGGCATCCTGATTGTCAACTCCGCTCGCCCGACGGAGCCGCTCCTCGCAGGATACCGCGACGAAGCGGCGGAGCCGGTCGTGGACGATCTCCCGACGCCCAACCCGTACGGCCTGTTCGTCGTGCGCGAGGACCTGGTCGGCGTGGCCGATTGGATCGGAAAGACGACGATCAAGCACGACCCGGACAAGCTGGCGCGGGCCATCGTGCGACACAGCCAGGCCTTCTCGCGTCGCTTTGCCGGGGAGCCCGGAGAGGCTTCGATCTGACTGCTACCCCTTGATGACCGCCAGGGGCCGCAGCCGGGCGACCGGAACGTTGATCCCTGCCACCGCGGCGGCGCGAACGACGCGGTCGACGTCCTTGTAGGCTCCGGGAGCCTCCTCTGCGATGCCGCGCTTGTTGTGCGTCAGGAGCCGTATCCCCGCTGCGGCAAGGTCCGAGAGGATCTGGTCGCTCCGGAAGCGTTTGATCGCCTGGTTGCGCGACAGCGCGCGCCCTGCTCCGTGGATTCCGCTGCCGAAGCAGAGCTCCATGCCGGCCGCCGTCCCATGCATGATGTATGACGCGGTCCCCATCGTCCCACCGACCAGGATCGGGTGCCCCACCTCTCGGTAGGCAACAGGAGTGTCGGCTCGGCCCGGCCCGAAGGCGCGGGTTGCTCCCTTCCGGTGGACGAGCAGGCGGCGCGGGACGCCGTCGACCACGTGCTCCTCGATCCGGACGTGGTTGTGCCCGATGTCGTACACCGTCTGGATCGTCTCCGGCGCGATCTCGCAGCTTCGTGCGAGCGACATCCTCACCAGGTGGGCGATCGCCTGTCGATTGGCGAACGCACAGTTCGCCCCGCAGGCGACCGCGGCCAGGTACCGCTGCCCGTCCGGGCTCCGCACGGGGGCGCACACCATCTCCTGGTCGGGGATCCGAATCCCGTACTTCGCGGGGGCTGGCGCCATCTCCTTCAGGTAGTCCTGGCCGATCTGGTGGCCGAGGGCGCGCGAGCCGGTGTGAATCGACACGACCACCTGGCCGGCGGAGACTGCGAAGGCAGTCGCCGCCTTCGGCTCGATGATCTCGTCGACGGTTTGCACCTCGAGGTAGTGGTTCCCGGAGCCGAGCGTTCCCACCTGTTGGAACTGGCGCTGTTTCGCGAGCGCGCTCACGGCGTCGGGATCGGCGCCGTCGACCTGCCCCCTCTCCTCGGTGTACTCGAGGTCGCTCGCGAGGCCGCTCCCGAGGTGGACGACGTATTGCGCCCCTTCGCGCAACACGCGGTCGATCTCTCTCATCGACAGGCGGAGGGCGCCCTTCGATCCGAGCCCGGCCGGGACAGCCTTGTAGAGGTCCATCGCGATCCGATCGATGGCCGACGACACGTCGCGCTGCCGAAGCGGAGTCCGCAGGAGCCGCACTCCGCAGTTGATGTCAAACCCCACTCCGCCGACCACGACTACTCCTTCATCGAGGTCGAAGGCGCCCACTCCGCCGATCGGGAAACCGTACCCCGGGTGAACGTCGGGGAGCGCGACGGCGGGGGCGACGATGCCGGGAAGACTGGCGACGTGCTTGAGCTGGCGGATGGCGCTCCAGCCAGCCGGGTCCGCCGCCTCCCGACGAAGCTGGTCTACCGTGTCGCCGTCGGCATAGATCCGACCCGCGACGAGCATCCCGTCGTGGGGAGGAAGTACCCACTCGACGTCGCCGACCCGCTCGAGTCGATCCAAGAGGCTCAACGCACCCTCTCCTCCAGGCCGTACACACGTGTGCGACCTGCGCCAGGCGCCGACACGGTCGTCGCGCCGTCGTCGACATCGACACATCGTCACCGTGGCAGGCTAGACGTCGACGACAACTTCAGCGTACCACACTCCACCGTCCTCATGGACGTCGAGGCCGAGGTAGGTGACTCCCTTCACCTCACCGCTCGGCTGATGACGCTCCGGATCGAGCGGCTCGCCGTGTGCCTGGCCGCGCAGCTTGAAGCCCGCGCCGACGGTGCGCACCTCGACATCAAAGCGCGAGAACACGAGGTCTTCGAGGTCCTTCGGAACGAGAAGGGCGGCCAGCCACTCCACGAGAAGGCCGCGAAGCGTCGGGGCGCAAAGGGCGACCTCGCGTGTGACAGCGGGCCGAACGAAGTCCGTTCGAACCATCTTCGCGAACATGGCCAGCGCGGCTTCGGCGAACGCCTCGTCCACGGTTCGCCCCCACGCCCGGATCGCGACGTCGGCCGTGTGGTCGAGGTAGGCGAACGGCATCGGCGCCTCTCAGGCTTCCCCGCCGAGCGGCACGGAGAAGAGAGGATCGTACGCCGCGCCGTGTGGGGACAGCCGGCTCTCCATGAGGACGAGGCGATCGACGCGCAACGGGTGAGGCGTAAGCTTCCCGAGCGCCGTGACCGCATTCGGCAGGCGCGGGTCGGGACGTCCCTTGATCCGCGCCATCGTCACGTGCGCGACCGCGGCCTCGCGCTCGGGCGGGAACCCGAGCGCGTGGAGCGGGCGTTCGAGCGCGTCGACGAGACGCTGGAAGGCGGGGTTCGTGGCGGCGCCGACCCAGAGAACTCGCGCGCGGTCGATAGACGGAAACGCGCCGACGGTATCGACGCACAGCGTGAAGGGAACGATCTCCTGGGCAGCTTGCCGGGCCGCTTTCTCGAGCGGCACGGTCAGCGCAGCGTCGATCTCCCCCAGGAAGCGCAAGGTGACGTGAAAGCTGTCAGGCCGCACCCACGACGCGGCCATCGTCGTCTCGCGCTGGAGCTTCTCGGCGGCGCGGCCGATCTGCATGCGCAGAGCCCCGTCAATGGGCAGGCAGAAGAACGCTCTCACGGCTCCCCCTTCGTGCGGAGGATCATACTCGATCCCCTCCGCGTCGCTCCCGCCGCGCTTTGTGGGCGCTCCGCCCGCCTATACAATCCGGGCATGCGATCCGCCTTTCGGTCCAGCGTTTGCGCAGGCTTCCTCTTGGCCTTCTCCCTCCTCGCGTTCGCGGCGGAGCTTCGAGTGTCGCCGGACGGCTTGGCAGACTACAAGACGATCAAGGCGGCGATGGATGCGGCCGCCTTCGGCGACGTGATCCTTGTCGCGGGGGGGGTGTACGAAGAGCCGGTGACGCTACGGGATGGAGTGACCGTGATCGGGGCCGGGCCGCAGAGGACGATTGTGCGCTACACGTACGCCTTCGACGCCGTGCTGATCATCGATCACGTCAGCTCCGGCCGGGTTGAGGGGATGACGATCGAACGCGCCGCGTCGATCCTCGAGGGTCCGGCGATCCAAGTGATCGCGGGGACGGCCGTCCTTGCCGGCTGCGTCGTCTCGGGTGGTGCGGGGCCAGGCATCGACGTTGCGGACATGGCGTCTAACTTGTCGCTCGACTCGGTGACGGTGGAGGACAACGCCGGTGCCGGAGTCTGGGTCCACGGCGGAGGCCGCGTCTCTCTCCGAGGATGCACGGCGCGGGAGAACGGCGGCCCAGGCCTCCGGGCGGAGGGCGGAACTCGGGTCGAGGTGGTTGGCACCCGGTTCGAGGGCAACGGTGAAGAGGGCGTCGTTCTCGGGTCGGACGCGGCGGCGGTCCTTCGCGAGTGTGAAGTGGTCGGGCACTCCTCGGCCGGGGTCTGGGCTTCCGCCGACGCGGAGATCACGGCCAGCAACCTCGTCCTCACGGACAACGTCCCTGTCGCCGTCCGGTTGACGGACTGCGCCGTCGGGACGTTCGACGCCTTGCGCGTCGAGGGGGGCGGCGACGCGGTGTCCTGCGAGGACCTGGCGGCGTGCACGATGCAGGGATGCCGGCTCGAGGCCGTGGGGGGAGACGGCCTCCACGCGGCGGACGGCGGATCGATCCTGGCAGAGACCTGCGCGATCGTCGGCAGCGCCGGGGACGGGGTTGTCTTCGAGTCCTCGGCCCCGTGTGCGCTGACGTACTCGACCGTCGTCCGGGCCGGCGGAGACGGCGTCCGCGTCTCGGGCGGCGACGTGCAGGTCGAGCACTGCATCTTGGCCTACAACGGCGGCGCCGGGCTGAAAGCCGACGACGTCGGGGGAGCCGCGGGGGTTCGGACGTTCTCCCATAACTGCGTGTGGGGGAACAGCACAGATTACGAGGGGACTACGCGGCGTCCGTCCGACGTCGCTCTAGCCCCTGAGTTTGCCGACGTCGCGTCCGGCGACGTCTCACTCCGGCTCGACTCGCCGTGCATCGAGGCCGGGGCAGGGTGGAGCACGCTTGGAGCCTTCGAGAACCCGTCGGTTGCCTCCTCCCTCACGATCGATCTCCTCTCGTCCGTCGCCCGGGGCTGGTTCGGCGAAACGTGGCACGCCGACCTGCGCCTGTCGGGGCTTCCCGTTGTGGTCGACGCCCTCGACGTTGGCTTCCGCTACGCACGAGGGGGCGTATCCCTTGACGTTGAGTCGACGGTCCTCGGAGGAGGGTTTGCGCGGCGGGTGTCGGCGACCGGAGGCTCCGAGCACTCTTGGCCGGAAGGCGGGGAGGAAAGGGCGGCCCTGTGGTACGGATTCGCCGGGGTTCTCGCGGGGGCGGAGTCGTGGGGATCGGTGTGGGGGATGCTGTCGCTTGGCGGGCCTGTCCGGGCGTCTCTCCGTCTCGGCACGAACTGGCCTTCGCCGCACGTCGCATCGCGGCTCGAGCTGGCGTTCGCGCTGTCGACGTGGAAGCTCGGCGCGTCCGTGGCGGCGATCGACGCGACGCTCAGTATGCTCGATGTCGCGGTGTCCCAGGGAATCGGAGGAGCGCGGCGACTCGCGCTCGAGGAGCGCCTCCAGCTTCTGCCTGACCGGGTCGCGACCGCCGCTGCGCGCTGGACAGGCGACGGGTGGGACTGGACGGGGCTCGTCGAAATCCGAGACGAGGCGTGGCGGCTCCGCCTTGCCGTCGCGGACCGCGGGTTCTCCGTTGTGGGCAAGGCGCGATTCGCGGCAAGCCAGTTCTCGGATGGATCCATCTCCGCCGCCATCCGCCTCGGCTCCGTGCGGCTGTCCGGAGAGCTTGCGCTCTCGGTCGAGGACGGCCCTCGCATTGCGACGGGGGTCGACCTTGATTCGACCGGGTGGCTGCGCCGACCTTCGAACGAACCGCCGGTTCCTGCGTTCACCTCCGTCCCGGGCGACCCCGAGGCCGGGACGACGATTCGGTTCGCCTCCGCCGCCTCGGACTCGGACGGTGAGATCCGGGAGGTGTGGTGGGACTTCGGCGACGGCGTCGCGGCTGAGGGAGCGACCGTGAATCACGCGTACGCCGCGGCGGGAACCTATAACGTGACGCTCACGGTGTCCGACGATCGCGGGGCCGCGGCGTCCCTCGTGCTTCCTGTGACGGTCTGGCCGGCGGACACGTCTCCGGTGGCCTCGTTCGTTGCCCTCGCGGTGTCGGAGGGCGGCGTGCGGTTGCCGCGGAGTCCACGAGCCGGAGATCACGTCCTGCTTGACGCGTCGGAGTCGCACGATGTGGACGGCGTCGTCGTCGAGTATCACTGGGACTTCGACTCCGACGGGGTGGTCGACTTCGTCTCGGGCGATCCCACGGCCCCAGCACCTCCTCTCCCCGCGGGTCCCCATCCGATCACCCTGCGGGTTGTTGACGACACGTCGCGGGCGGACGCCGTGATGCGCGTCGTCCTGATCGACCAGGCCGAGCCGCCCCACGCCGCGTTCTCGTTCACGCCGCCGACCCCGGCAATCCAGGATCCGGTCTACTTCTCTGACCGCTCGGTGGACACGGACGGGAGCGTCGTGGCCTGGGTGTGGGACTTCGGCGATGGCCGCGGTTCCCGCGACGCCTCGCCCGTGCATCGCTTTCCGACGGAGGGCGAGTACACCGTCACGCTGTCGGTTCGCGACTCGGACGGCCTCGAGGCGACGATGGCGAGACCGATCGTCGTCTCGACTACGCCCGAGATCGTTCCCGTCGAGAAGGTGTGGGCGCTCGTCATGGGGATCTCGGACTACGACCAAGTGAAGGACCTCCAGTACGGACGAGACGACGCGATCGCCTTCTGCAGTTGGCTCCTCGATGCGGGCGTGCCGGAGGATCACATCCGACTGCTCCTCGACTCGGAGACTCGGGTCGAGGAGCTTGGCGGCGTGGAGCCAAGGCTGGCCTCGCTGGTCAACGTTCGGGAGGCGCTGGGGTGGCTGCGTCGGGTGGCCAGCGAGAACGACCTGGTCCTCGTGACGTTCTCGGGGCACGGGTTTCAGGGCGACGACGACAACGGCGACGAGAAGGACGGGGTGGACGAGTTCTTCGTGCTCGTCGACACCGCCGCGGCGGCCCCGGAGGACACCGCGCTGCGCGACGACGAGTTTGGACGGTTCCTCGACCGACTCGGCTCGAACCACGTCCTGGTTCTGTTCGACGGCTGCTACTCGGGGGGACTCTCCCGCAGCCTTCCATCGTCCAAGCGCCCGATCGGGGAGCGCCCGGACCTGTTCTCCGATTTCTCCCTGGAGGGGAGGCTCGTCCTGTCCGCCGCGTCGGAGTCGCAGGAGGCGTTCGAATCTCCGGACGTAGGCCATGGGGTGTTCACGTTCTGCGTGCTCGAAGGACTTCGTGGCGCGGCGGACCTGAACGGCGACCTTCGGGTCACGGCGTGGGAGCTGTACGAGTACGTTGCAGAGGCCGTCTCCGAGCGGGTCCGTCGCGAGCGGGGCGCCGTCCAGGAGCCCCAGTTGTCCGGCGAGGGCGAGGTGCGCGTCCTTCTCGCGACCGCCCACCGTCCTCCGGCCGTCGCGTTCACGTACGACCCCGAAGTCCCCTACGCCGGCGCGCAGGTGACGTTTGCGGATCAGACCCACGTCGACCGGGCGCCGGCGACCTACTCCTGGTCGTTCGGCGACGGCGTGACCTCGACCGAGCCCTCTCCGTCGCACGTCTACGAGCGCCCGGGGGAGTACGCGGTGGAACTCCGCGTGACGGATTCGCGGGGAGCCGCCGCGACGGCGGCGTCGCGGGTGGCCGTGGTCCCCGCAGGCCGGGTCGTATCGGTTGACGCGGCGGGCGCCGTCCTCGTCTCCCTCGGAGAGGAGAACGGGATCCGGGTAGGAGATCGGCTCGAGGCCGCCGAGACCGCTTGCGAGCTCGAGGTGGTCGAGCTCATCGGCGGTGACGTCGCGGCGTGCCGGATTGTGAGCGGCGAGCCGCCCGCGGCCGGTGCCGCTGTTCGCCTTGCGGCGCCCGGCTCCGGGGCCTCACTCCTCCAGTTCTAGAGTAAGCAAGAACACCGCATCGGCGCGGTGGACCTTGAGGACCACTCGGTCTCCGGCGTTTCGCGTCGCGACGTACGCGGCCAGGTCGGAGCAGGTGTTGATCGGGACCCCGTTGGCATACGTGACCACGTCGCCCGCCTGAAGGCCCCGCAGCTCGGCGATGGTGCCAGCGACCACCGTGCTGATTCGGATTCCGGTGCCGTCGGTCTCCTCGCACAGAATCCCGAGGGACACCGACCTGCGGGCGTAGTTGAGGTCAACGACGTCGATGGGAAGCGACGTCGCGGACGCGAAGGGGATCACAACCGTCGGCTGATCGATCACCGCTCCGGCGCCCGTCCCCTTGGCGGCGTCGCCGCGGGGATCCGCGAGGTACACGTACACCCGGATCGATCCGCGCAACGCGTCGAGCGACGAGTGAGCTTGGCTCGGCGTCGCAAAGCGGAACTGGAGCGCCTCGTCGGAGCTGACCTGCCACCCCGTGATGCGCACGGTTTGGCCGGGAAGGAGGAGCCACTTCCTGTCCTTGGCGGTCCCCGTCACCTGGGCGCTGCCGTTGGTGTTCAGTCCATCAATGGCGAGAACCACGCCGAGCAAGCCGGTCGTGCGGTTCGTCAGCGTGACCCGATAGGCCGATCCAAGCACCGGCTCCACGGCATAGTGCCTCTGGAACGTGTAACGAACGGCCGACAGCGCCGGGCACGACCCGCGGTCGTTCCACACGCCGCTCGAGCATCCGCTGACGATTTCCTCGAGGCGCGTCTGATCCAACGGGTCCAAACGGGCGATGTCCATCGACAGGAAGCGTGCGTCGAGCGTCTCCCACGCTCCGAGTCCAAGAAAGCCCCACGCCCGGAAGGCCTCGACCTCGACGTCAACGTAGCGCGACGACACGGGAGCCGCAACCCCCACGAGCGACGCGCCGATCACGGCGACCCACGCGATCCAGAAGAATCTCGTCGTCCGATTCATGCCTCCCCCTTTGTGACCCCGCCCCCGGACCCTCGAGACGTGCCCGGACGGACCGAGCACACCTAGGATACACCATTCGCCCGAGAGACCGCCGGACGTGGAGAGCCTATCGCGGCAGCGTGACGCCGGGTTGGTCTTGATACCCGCCGCCCGCTTCCTTCTCCGCGTAGGTTCGATTCGGGCGCTCGCCGCGGAAGAACACGACCTGTGCGATTCCCTGCCCGATGTGCAGACGGATCGGCAGCGGGGACACGTTGGCCAACTCGATCGTCAGGATCCCCCGCCACCCAGGCTCCAGCGGGGTGACGTTCACCAGCAGCCCGCATCGAGCGTACGAACTCTTGCCCCAGCAGACCCCGCACACGTCGTCCGGCATGCGAAACCACTCCACCGACTCCGCCAGGACTTGGGCGTTCGGCGCCAGCTCGAAGGTTCCGTCGACCTCGACGGCGCGGAAGTGGTTCGTGGGGAACGTGACCGGATCGAGGACGACGTTCAACCCGCCGAGGGGCACCAAGAGCCGACGCCCAAGGCGCAGGTCGTAGCCGTAGCTTCCGAGCCCGTAGGAGGGCTTCCCCTCCTGGCGTGGGACGAACGGAGAGAGCATCGGCGCCTCTCCGCTGCACAGTGCGGCGATTTCCCGGTCCGACAGAACTCCGTGCCCCATCACGGCCCTCCCTGGTCTTCGAGCAGTTCCGCGTGCTCGACGCCGCCGAGCACGCGCGCCACGAACTCCCGCCACTCCGGCAGCCGATGCGCCTTTCGCTGTCGGATCATCCGCTGGAGAACCATGTAGTTGAGACAGACGACGCGCCGCTGGAGGAACGACTCAGGGATTCCTGCTTTCACTCGCTCCCAATCCCCCGCCGCGATGCGTCCGTTGAGGTAGCCGAGGTAGTCGTCGGGGACGGGCTGGGCGAAGTCGGCCTGCCGGAGCGGGCGCGATGTCAGCGTGTGCATGGTGGACTCGCTTTGCTTCGTGACCCCCACCCGGTACGTGTCGAACTGCTGCCAGAAGTAGCGGGGCGCGGTCACGTCCAGCCAGACCACGATCGACTCGAGGTACTTGTTGTGCCCTTCCCCGAGGAAGCGGAGGCGCCGGGCCACGGACGGCATTCCCGCCGGGTCCTGGCGGTAGGAGAGCGACAGCCCGAGAAGGGCGGAGTCGTACCCGTGCTCCTCGAGGACGTCAACCCTCACGCGGCTCCCTTCGCAGGATCCTTCCGGCTTCCCGGCTGGTACAGCGGAGTTCCCGACGCGCACATCGGGCACTCCGAGTACGGGTAGGTAGGGATGTCCAAGTGGACGAGCGCGTGGACCCGCATCCCCTCGACGACATGCCCCTCCGACCGATCGACGATCGCCGCCAAGCACACCGGCTCGGCGCCGAACCCGCGGACCACGTCGATCATCTCCCGCGTCGTCCGCCCCGTCGTCACGACGTCCTCGACGATCCCGATCCGCTCCCCGGCGCGAAGAGTGAACCCGCGGCGCAGCTGAAACCTGCCGTCTGGACCACGTTCCGGAAACAGGAACGGACGGCCAAGCGCGCGGGCCACCTCGTAGCCGATCAGGATTCCGCCCAGGGGCGGCGACGCAACACGGTCGATGCTCTCCGCGGAGAGCTGCGCGGCGAGCGCCTCTCCGAGGGTCGCGGCGTTCGCCGGATCTTCGAGCACCTTGGCGCACTGGACGTAGCGACCCGAGTGCCGTCCCGAGGAGAGGAGGAAGTGGCCGGACTGAACCGCCCCCGTCACCTGCAGGAGATCGAGCCACCGTGTTTGGTCTGTCGTCATGAACCCTCCCCCATGGCCTGCTTGTAGGTTCGCGCGGCGTCCTGCGGACTCTCCGCCGCGAGGATGCCGCGAGACACGTTGAACAGGAGCGTCCGCAAGGGCCCCGCCGCATCGAGGAAGGCCTCCAGCTCCCCTCCCTGCGTCCCGATGCCGGGCACGAGCCACGGGAGCCGGGGGCCGAAGTCGCGGAGCGCGCGCGCCTTCGCCGGGTTCGTCGCTCCGATCACCAGTCCCACCTGCCCGGGGAACCGCTCTTCGAGGCGCGCGGCAAGCTCCGCGACGCGGACGTAGAGCGGCGGCGATCCGTGGTCGACCACCCACGCCGCAGCGGGGTTGGAGGGAAGGGTTACGATGAACACGGCAAGCCCGCTCTCGAGGAACGGCAGCACGGCGTCCTCCCCCATGTAGGGGACGGCCGTGATCGCGTCCGCCGCCAGCACGCGGTGCGCCGCCCGCGCGTAGGCGGTCGCCGTCGACGCGATGTCGCCTCTCTTGGCATCGAGAATCGCGACGCGGCCCGCGTCGTGGATTCGATCGATCGTCCGTCGAAGGACGGTCATTCCCTCCGCCCCGAGCGCCTCGAAGAACGCGGAGTTCGGCTTGTAGGCACACGCGTGGCTCTTCGTGGCTGCGATGACCTGGTCGAGGAATCTCTCGACGGCCCGAGCCCCTCCTCGACCCCCGCTCGGGACGATCTCAGGGTGGGGATCAAGGCCGACGCACAGCCGACCCTTCGTGACCCGCTGGGCGGCCTTGAGTTGTTCAGCGAACATGGATTCCCCCTCGATGGGCGGCGCCGCACAGCGCGCCGACGTCCTCCATCCCTCGTGTTCCCAACCACTCGCTCAGCCCCTCCTCCAAACGGAAGACGGAGTCGGGATCGACCATCACGGCGAACCCTACGCCCACCAAGTTCGCACCCGCGCAGAGCATCTCGACCACGCCGCGCACATCGCCCACGCCGCCCGTCCCTACGATCACGGCGTCCGGGAACGCCTTTCTCGCCTCGAAGACCCGCTCGAGGGCGATCGGCAGGATGGCCGGGCCGCACAGCCCTCCCGTCTGGCGGTCGAGCCAGGGCCTCCCCGTCTCGGTGTGGATTCGCAAGCCCCGCAGGGCATTGATCAGAGCCACGCCGCCAGCCCCCGCGGCGAGCGCCGCCTCCACGAGCGCAAGGTAGTTGCCCTCACCGGGGAGTTTCGCCAGGAGGGGGAGCGCCGTCGAGGAGCGGACAGCGCGAACGAACGCGCGAACGCTTCGCGGGCTATCGGCCACGGTCTCTCCGCGCACGTTGGGACACGAGAGGTTCACCTCGAGCGCGTCCACACCGGGCTCGCCGGACAGGCGCCCGGCGATGGTCTTGACCTCCTCGGGACCGCGTCCGGCGACGCTGACGATGCGCTTCGTCGGGAAGGCGCGGATCTGGGGAAGCAGCTCCTTCCGGAACGCTTCGCAGCCGGGGTTCTGTAAACCGATCGAGTTCAAGACTCCGCACGGTGCATCCACGAGCCGAGGCTGAGGGTTCCCGGCGCGCGGCTCGAGGGTCACGGTCTTCGTTGTCAGAGCACCGACTTTCGCCAGGTCAAACGTCTCGGCGAGCTCAACCCCGAATCCCGCCGGCCCAGACGCGAGGACGATCGGATTTCGGAACTCGAGTCCCAGGCAGCACGTCGTCAGCGCAGCCACGGGACCTCCGAACAGGCGAACAAGGGGCCTTCGCGGCAGATACGCTGCATGCCGGTGCTCGTCTCGATCGAGCATCCTTGACAGGCACCGAACCCGCATCCAATCCTGGCTTCAAGCGACACGTACGTGGCCGGTTCCTCCCCATAGCGGCGCGCGATGCCGCGAAGCATCGGCTCCGGTCCGCAGGCGAGAATGCCGACTCCCGGTCTCCAGCGACGCTGCAGACGGTCCTGCGCGGTCTCGCCGTCTTCCTCTTCGACGGCGAGACCGACGTCCGGCAAGAGCTCGCGCACGCCTCGACAGCGCACGCCAAAAGCGAATCCTGTGATCCGTTGGGGGTAAGCCGTGGCGAAGTGAAGGAGTGGAGCCATCCCGCTCCCTCCTCCGGCGAGCACGAACGAGCGATCCCGAGGAATGCGGTCCGCATACGGCGTGCCGTATGGACCGCGCACCATGACCTCCGTGCCGATCGCCGCGCGGCCCAACGCCTCCCGCAGGGTTCCATCGAGTTTCAGAAGGAACTCAAGGCTTCCTTCGCCGGCGGCCATCACCGAGAAGGCTCGCGGAAGCGCCGGTCCCTCACGGAGGCGAAGGAGCACGAACTGCCCAGGGCGCGGGACCTCAAGGACGCGATCGACGCAGATGGTCAGGCGCGCATAGCCGCCCGCCACGGCTCGGGACTCCAGACGGCCGCAGGAAGCAGAAAAAAGCGGCCCACGCTGGGCCGCCGTCGACTCCTTCGATGAACCGTGCTTCACCCGAATCCCCCCCGGTCTTCGGGAGAAGATGGTACACGAGCCCGGTAAGCCGGCGCAACAAGGGATGAGGCTGCCCGCTGCAAGTGCCCCCAAGCATTGCTCAAAGTCGGCCGACGGTCCCATCCAACAAAGCGCCAGGGTGCACGCAGCCAGTAGTTTATCCCGCTCGGGCTACTCCGCCGAGCAGCTCCCTGCCTCAGTCACGGCGGCGGCGTTCTCCTACGTACGAGGCCGCTCCAAGGAGACCCAGAAACAGCCCCGCCGCAGACCCGATGTAGCCGACAATACTCAGCCACAAGTAGGAAGGGACCGCCCCCAACACGATGGCGAACACCAACCCCCACGCCGCAACGAGGAGGAAAAGACCGCTAAGGATGAGCCTGCGCGTAGCTTTCAGCATCGCAGCCTTGTCGGTACAACCAGCACTCCACGTTGTGACCCGCCACGGGCTCGAACGGCTGCGGTTCTTCTACGTCACACACGCCCGCGATGAACTGCTTGCAGCGAGGGTGGAATCGGCATCCGGAGGGAGGGTTCGCCAGGCTTGGCGGTTCCCCTGCCGGCACGTCTTTGATGATGTGCGCGTTGTCCGGGTCCGGGTCAGAGATCGCCGCGAGAAGCGCCCGAGTATAGGGGTGGAGCGGGTTGTGGATGAGTTCGTGGACCCCTGCCTTCTCGACAAGCTTTGCAGCGTACATCACGAAGACGCGCTCAGAGAAATACCGCACGGTGGACAGGTCGTGTGTGATGTAGATCACACCGAGAGCATGTAGTTCCTGAATGCGGCGGAGAAGCTGTAGGATCTCAACTCGGACCGAGGCGTCAAGCATGGACACGGGTTCATCGGCGACGATCAGCTTTGGTTCGAGAATGATGGCGCGTGCGATCACTAGTCGCTGTTGCTGTCCCCCGCTGAGCATGTGCGGGTACTTCTGAATGAAGTCCTCCACGGGGGTAAGGCGGACCTCTTCCATCACCGAGCGGATCTGCGCCTCCTGGTTCTGCCTGGGAACGTCATTGATGACTAACGGCTCGCTAAGGATCCTCCGTACAGTCATGAACGGCGGGAGCGCTCCGTACGGATCCTGCTGAACAAAGCCTACGTTTGCCCTAAGCCAAGCGTGCGCTTGGCCCTTCTTCGCTTCGAGGCGGTGGCCCGCTAGGTTCATCTCGCCTCTCGTAGGCGGGACTAGCCCAAGGATGGTCTTGGCTAAGGTGGTTTTGCCCGAACCGCTCTCGCCGACAATCGTGATTGCCTCTCCTGGTCGTAGGATGAAGCTCACCCCGTCCAGCGCCTTCACATACCCGGCGTGGAAGAAGCCCCACCTGCGCAGTTCGTACCACGTACGTAGATCGTGTACTGATAGCAGCGTTTCTTGAGTCATGTCACCCGCCTCGCACGTGCAGCCAGCACTTGACCCACCGATCATCGCCGACGTCCCAGAGCGGCGGCTCCTCGCTGCACTTCGCGAACCTCGATGTACAGCGCTCCGCGAACCGGCACCCTGTCGGCGGGTCGAGCAGACTCGGCGGTCGACCCGGGATGAATTCGAGCTTCTTGTCCTCTCGCAAGGTGGGAACGCTGGCCATGAGCTTCTGCGAGTACGGATGAAGCGGCTCGCGGAAGAAATGCCGCGCGTCCGAGAGCTCGACGAGTTGACCGGCGTACATGACGGCGGCTCGATCGGCCAACTCGCTCGACGTCGCAATGTCGTGCGTGATCAGAATGAACGTCACTCCCAGGTCGTGCTTGATCCCTTTGAGGACGTTCATGATGTTCGTCTGCGTCAGCACGTCGAGAGCGCTCGTCGGTTCGTCGAGAAAGACGATGTCAGGTCGGGTGATGAGCGCCATCGCCAGGACGGCGCGCTGGCGCATCCCACCGGACAGCTCGAACGGGAACCGATCGAGGAAGTCTGCCGACACGCCGACGAGGCGGAAGACCTCCTCCGCTTGGGCGCGTGCGTCTGTCTTATTGGACACGATGCCGTGCACACGAAGCGGCTCGAACACCTGGTTTCCCACCTTGATCACCGGGTTCAGGGAGTTCATCGCCGCCTGGGATACGAGGGACAGCTTCACCCACCTCACCTGGCGGCGAAACTGCTCCTCAGCCAGCGGCATAATATCCATACCGTTCAGCCAGACTTTTCCGCTGAACTCATGGACATTCCTTGGGAGAAGGCGGAGGATCGCCCGGGCCAGGGTGCTCTTTCCGCACCCGGACTCGCCCACGACGACCGTGGCCGGCCCGCGGTTCAGCTCAAAGCTGACCCCGTCGACAGCCTGCACGGGACCGTGGGCAGTCCGGAAATGAAGTTTCAGATTTTCGACGCGAAGCACTTTTTCTGTATCTGTCATGTCACATCGTCCTCAGCCTTGGGTTGAAGATCCGGTCGAGGGCGTACCCTATCAAGGCAAAGCCAAAGCCGGTGAACATGAGCGCCACAGCCGGCTGTACGACCCAGTAGTAGTATCCCTTGTACAGGGCATCGGCTCCGCGGGCGTCGTTGATCAGTTTGCCCCATGTGGGGAGGAGGGGGTCTCCGAGCCCGATCACGGCCAGCGATGCCTCGAGGAAAACAAACGCGGGGATCACAAGCACGAACTGGGGCAGCAACACGGGAACTATCCTGGGAAGAAGATACCGGAAAATGATCCGGGAGTTGCTGGCCCCGTAGGCTTTCGCTGCCTCGATGTACGGTGCCTCCTTGGCCTGGAGGAACATGGCTCGGTACGTAAGCATTGACGCACTGAAAACGCTCAGGAGGATGATGATTCCGAGCATCAGCCACAGGCTACGCGAGTAGAACTGCCCGATCATGATCAGGATCGGAAGCGTAGGCAGGAGCATGTTGAGTTGCGTGAGTCGCTGAAATAGCGCGTCGAGCTTGCCGCCGAACCACGTGCCGACTCCGGCGAGAACGAACGTTGCAATGTTCGCTCCGACTGCCCCCAGTAGACCAAAGACGAGCGCCAAGGGCGTTCCCCAGAGGAGTGCAACAGTCAGGTCGCGTCTGCGGTCGTCGGTGCCGGCAAGGCCGTGCACCTCTCCATATACGACGAGCCTCGTTTCGACCTTGTACCCCTCAGGGACGACAGCCTCCAGGACCATCGCGTACCGCCCGTTCACGGGTCCCTTCTCCAGGGTTGTCTCCGATGTGGTTGCGTCCGCAAATAGACCAATCTCGGGTGCGACCATGCCCGGCATTCGACGAAGAAGCTGGCCATCCTGGGAGATGTAGTACGCATCGCTGGAACGCATGGCTCGGTTCTTCACAAGCGGCAGCTCAGAACCGTCTGGACGTATCCATGTCAGGGAGTACCGCGTCCGCGTGGCCTCGTACGTGGCCTTGGAGTAGAGAGTTAGCTCTCTAGGAAACGTGTCGTACGGGAAGTCGAATCCTAGCGTGATCTCGACCCTCTCAGTGCCATCTCCCAGAGACTCCACGGTCCTGTCAGTCGTGTTCTCAGAGGAGACGACGATTGTTCGTGAGAGTCGATCCCGCGTGAACAGGTCGTACCAGATTGGGTTCGCGTTTCGAGGGTTCTCGTCCCACACACCCTCGCCGCCTCGCCACAGGCGGATCGCCTCGCCGTAGGGGATCGCGATCACTGTGTAGATTGAGATTCCGACAAGGCAAGCGACGATCACGAGCCCAGCCATTGCTGAAGGATACCGCCGCAGCTTACTCACGTAACTTCGAGCGCGTTTCATGTGGACCGCCCGCCCCCCGCGACCCGAACCCGGGGGTCGACCAAAGCGTAGATAAAGTCGAGCAGGAACACTGTCAATGCCAGCAAGTACCCGAAGATCACCAGTGTTCCCACGATGACCGGAGTGTCGTTCAGGTTCACAGCCGTGAGATACTGCCTGCCCAGCCCCGGCCAGTTGAACACTGTCTCCAAGATGATCTGTCCCATCCACGTGCTGATGAGCATCAACATGAAACTTGTGACAATAGTGGGCAGTGTCGGCCTCAGGATGTATCGCTGCTGAATGGCTCGCGATGAAAGTCCCTTGGCCTTTGCGAGCTCAACGTAGTCCTCACTTGAGTAGATCAGGAAGAACGTCCGCCAGCTGTAGACGCTCGCAAAGAACACCGAAATCGCAATCGCCGTGACTGGCAGGATCATGTGCTTCAGGAGGCTTAGGGCGTACTCCAGGGTGTCCTTGGGCGGCGGCGCTTTGACCATGCCTCCCCACGGAAGGAATCGCAATACGGCTGCGAACAGCAGGATCAGGAAAATGCCGTAGAACCAGCCTGGCGCTGCTGAGAGCGGCGCCAGGCCCACGACGGCTTTGTCCAGTGCGCTTCCATAGCGTCGCGAGAGAGACAAGGCCATCACGATGGCGCCAAAGAACAGCAGGAGATTGGCTGTGGCAAACAATAGCACCGTAGGCGCTAGGCGCTCGGCCAGGATCCGCCGAACCTCCCGCGAGCCGCTGTCGCTGGAGATGGCCTCGGAGCGCCCCAGATTCAATGTGAGCGCCGTGGTCAAGTAATCCACGCTCCGAATCCAGAAGGAGCGGTCCAGCCCGTACCGGCGGAACTGCACCTCGCAGAGGGCGTCGGTCATCTTTCGGAGTGTCGACGCGTCGAGACCCTGATTCTCAGGGTTCATGTACACGCCCGTGGCGACATTAAGGCGAATCTCGGCCTTTCTCACCTCGTCCAGGCGGCCTCCCATGTTGGCAATGAGGATCACCAGATAGAGACCGATCACCAACGTGATCAGCAGCAGCACCGCCTTGAGCACCATGTGGCGGGCGGTTGTCCAGGCGTGTCCACTCATGATCGTAACTCACTCTCCCGCCGGACTCGCTTTGGGCAATAGAACAAGGGGGACCGCTGCCGGCGGAAGCCTTCAGCAGTCCCCCCTTCTTCCCATGTTAAGGCGCTCACCTACAGCATCCAGCCTAGGATGCCTACGGCTTCGCCCTGTTAGCGATCAGGAACTGCCACGCGTCTGCGGGTTTCCCGTATTCCGCAAAACGCTTTAGGACGATGACCTTCTCGGTTGTGTAGGCCTTCTCAAGGTAGAACGGCCCACTCGCGACCCAGAAGTGGCCCTTCGTCTTGTACCAGTTCTCGAGGAGCGTCCAGCGGTTCACTGCCTCGGCCATGGTCACGTACTGCCCCATAGTGGGAGCGTAGGGGATATATCCCGTGCTCAAGGCCTCCAAGAGCTTCTGCTTGAGGATGTCGAGCGAAGGACCGGCAATGAAGTTCGTCCACTCCACACCCAGTGCCTGTGCCTTATCCTCGGAGAAGGACAGCTCCTTCTTCTCTTCAGCAAGGATGCCCAGCGTGATCACGTGCCAGAAGCCCGGTCCCTGATTGTAGTACGGGAACCAGTCTGACACCGAGAGCTCTGCGTCGAGTGCGTACAAGTCAGAGTACGTCTCAATGACGAGTGGGTCTCTCGAAATGATCTTCACGCCGCGGAAGGCGCTCATGAACGACTCAAACCCAGCAACCTGCGCTTCATCGTAGATTGGGCTCTCTGGTTTGGCCGTGTCGAACGTCATGATCATGCTGAGCACGAAGTCGGCGATCGAGATCTTCGAGCCGTCGTGAAGTGGGGTGTTGTACAAGCTAGTTGGGTAGTAGACGATCGACTTGCGCTTCGCTGTCACGCCGTCGGGGTACTTCTCGCCAACGGTGATGAACTTCTGCGTCGTAGCATCCCAGTCGGCCCAGGCGTCGGCCGGAACCTGGATCTGGTCGACGAACGTGAGCGTGCACCAGTCCTTACCATCCGACAATGTGACCGGCAAGCCCTTCTCGATGAAGACCTCTGCCCGATCGTAGTGGTTCGGCCAGGTTAGGCCTGTGTTCACATCCGTGATGTACCCGGTCTCACCCGTCGCGCGAATCGGGAACATGTCGTACACCCAGTTCGATCCAGCGATCGGGTTCCACGGCTCGACAAGGAGCGTGCTCGTCGAGATCTTCATCGTCCCGCCCTCTTGCGGGCGGCCGTCCGCGGTCTCGAAATAGAGGGCATGCGCCCACGCTGTCGATCCATAAACGCCACCGGAGAGGTCCGCCGCGACCTGGACGTTGTTCCGCATCGGTGTGAAGCCGGTGCGATCAACGAGCCAGATCATATTCGCGAATTTGTTGCAGCCCCAGAGGGCTTCTTCGAACAGATCCTTGCGCTGTGCCATGTCCGTGTAGTCACGGTTGTAGAGCTTGTCTAGCGCGATCCACAACCCTGGTACCACAGCGTCAGCCATCTCCTCGGTGAGGTACTGGAACAATGGCCACGGAAGGATCCGGCTTGTGTGGAACTGGTTGAAACCGGTCCCCTGGTCACGCGAGATGACTGTGGAGACCCAACCACCTGTATAGAAGTGCCACTGGCCTTCCATTGGGTCTGAGCTGATCCAGATTGGAGACGCCTCACGGCTGATGCGGTATAGCCGCTCAACGGTGAACCCGAACTCCTCGAGCAGGCCAGACACGTAGTCGCCGATGAGCCGGCGCTCGTCCTCCGTTCGGATGAGCGCTTTGATCTCCACGGGCGCGCCGTTGTACTGCCACTTGCCGTCGACCAGAGTCGCACCAAGGTCTCCCATGACCGCAGTCATGATCGAGTGTGCCTTCTCTGGATCGGTGGCGTAGTAGTCCTCAAGATCCTCGACGATGTCTGAGTACCGCACGGCATCGGGGAATGCTGAGTTGAGGTAGGAGTACTTCGGTACAGCCAAACCGCCCATGATCTCGTTGGCGATGTACTCGCGATCAATCAGCCAATGGATGGCCTCGCGGAATGCCGGCACAGCAAACGGGTTAAGCTTCCCGTTACTGAACACGGGACCTGCTGGGTTGAACGTCAGATCGTTGAACGATCCAAACGACATGAGGTACTTCAGGTTCGCGCTTGCCTGGACCTGGCTGAACAGCGCCCGGTCACCGATAGAAAAAGCGTAGATGTCAATGTCCCCGGCTTCGAGCTGAAGAACCGCTGCACCCGCACTGGGTTCCTCTGTAATGATGATCTCGTCTAGCCAAGCGCCGGTTCTAGCTGTGACGCCGGCAGCCAGACCTACAAGACCGATTAGCAGCACGACGACCCACTTCGGCCAGCTTGCTTTCTGCACCATTCCCAACACACCTCCTACCAAGCACCAACCATCCGCAGTCGAGCAGCCCCGCCCCGCGGTCTCCTCGCGTCGCGTTGAACACTCGGAGACCGACAGCTCCATGGATGCCGACCGTCGATCCTCTACGACCCTAGTGGAGAGTCAAAACCTCATTCTACAGGTCTAGCGGGAGCGAGACAACAGGT
>CAZWQN010000010.1:0-21933 GCA_964635895.1 uncultured Thermotogae bacterium
CAGAAGCACGGAACCGTCAGGAGTTCGGCTACAACTTGCGGGCCGAACTCCCCAGCTGTCGGCCCCGCCGACAGCCGAGCTCGGCTCTCGGCGTTTCGTCCTGGTGCCGAGAGCTAGGTCTCGGACGTTCGCGAGATCCGCGAGTCTCTGTACCGTCGGAGCTTGTCTCCGACGTTGCGTTCGACGTCATCCACGACACCTGAGATAGGAACCGGTCAGGAGAAGCCACCATTCACCAAGGCTTCTCCCGAGCGGCTTGACAACGGGAATCGTCAAGCCGCCCCGCACACAAGGTGCGGTGCGCTCTCGCGTGAGAACCGAGCGCATAGACGCTACGCCCATCCGCCAACGTCGCACACAAGGTGCGACGCTACAGATGGCTCACAGCCCGGCCACCCGCTTGAGGACAGCCACGTGCTCGTACGGAATCCGTATCTGGCCGAGGCTCGCCTTGGTCGAGTCGGGACCGTGGTCGTCGGACCCGCCGGACACGAGGAACCCATGCTTCGCCGCCTGGGAGGCGAGCGCATCAGGCGAGATGGAGAGATCGGGCGAGCGTGGATCCCGGTACGGGTACACGCTCTCGATTGCGTCGACGCCGGCGTCGGCGAGAAGGACGAAGAACGGGTCCCAGTCGGCGACCCGCATCAGGCACGGGTGGGCGAGGGACACCGCCCCGCCGGCGGCGTGCAAGACCCGCACCGCTTCGCTGAGACTCACCTTCTCGAGCGGCACGTAGCACGGCTTGCCACGGCCGATGAACCGGGCGAACGCCTCGTCGAACTCGGAGATCGCCCCCTTTTCCATCAGGGCGCGCGCGAGGTGGGGTCGTCCGACGTTTCCCTTGGCGTGGGTGCGCACGTCGCCCATGTCGAGGTCGACGCCGATCTCACGGCACTTCTCGACCATCCGCACCATGCGGTTCGTGCGCGCGCGCTCCATCCACGCCAGAAGTTCGACGAGCTCCGCGTGGGCGGGATCGACGAAGTAACCGAGCAGTTCGCCGGTGACGCCGTCGAAGTCGGTCTTCAGTTCGACCCCGGTGATGACCTCCACGCCGTCGATCTCGGTTGACCGTTCGGTGAGGTCGGGCGACACAGCGTCGTGGTCGGTGACGGCAATGCAGGAGAAGGCCGCGGCCTTGGCGCGAGCCACCAGCTCCTTCACGGTCTGCGTCCCGTCCGACGCGACCGTATGCAGGTGGAGATCGGCGTACGCGGCGGCGGGCGACGTTCGTCTCACGACAGGCTCGCTTCCGCGGTCCGCACGACGCTCTCCAGGAGGAGCACGGCGGTCAGCGGCCCGACGCCGCCGGGGACGGGGCTGACCCACGCGGCGACCTCCGAGACGCGAGCGAAGTCGACGTCGCCGACGAGCGCGCCGTCCACTGGGTTCGTCCCGACGTCGACGACGACGGCCCCCGGGTGGACGGCTTCCGCGCCGAGGAAGCGCGGCTTTCCCACGGCCACGCAGACGACGTCGGCCGCTCTCGTGTGCGCCTCGAGCTGCTTCGTCTTCGAGTGGCAGACCGTGACGGTCGCTCCCCGCGCGAGCAGCAGTTGGGCGAGCGGACGTCCCACAACGAGGCTCCGTCCGACGACAACGGCATGAGCGCCCCGTAGGTCGATCCCGTGGCCGTCGAGGAGCGCCATCACCGCCGCAGCCGTGGCCGGGACGAAGCCCGGCTGTCCGGAGAAGAGCCTCCCGAGCGACAAGGTGCTCGCCCCGTCGACATCCTTCTCGACCGGAATCGCATCCTGCGCGGCGCGCAAGTCGACGCCCGTCGGGACCGGCGTCTCGACCATGATCCCGTGGACCGACGGATCTCGCGCAAGCTCCCGGACAGCGGCAACCAGCCGCTGCGTTGTCGGCTTCTCCACGCGGACCTCGACGACGCGCACGCCGAGCCTCTCCCCAAGGCGCTGTTTCGCGCGGAAGTACGCGCCCGCGGCCTCGTCGGACACGCTTCGCACGACCGAGAGGCACGGAACCGAGCCGCCGCGTGCCGTGACGTCGGCGGCGCGGCGCGCCAGATCGTCCCGTCGGCCGTCAGCGAGGGCCTTCCCGTCAAGTCGCTTCGCGCTCACGCTTTTCCTTCCAGATCCGATCGAGGATGCCGTTGATGTACCCGCGCGCCTGTTCCGTGCCGTAGGTCTTTGCCAGCTCGACCGCCTCGTCAAGAGCCACCTCAGGGGGGACGTCGGTCGAGTGCAGAAGCTCGTACACGCCAATCCGCAGGATGTTGCGGTCGAGGAGCGCAAGCCGCTCGAACCGCCACCCGACCGCCCGCTCGCCGATCCGCCGGTCGATGTCGTCGCGGCAGGCGAGGATGCCGTTGTAGATCTCCTCGATGTACGGGCGCTGATCGCCGGGGTCCTCGTCCTCCCAGACGTCCTCGAGAACCACGGGGAGGAACTCCGCGCGGTACAGGGCGAACAGGACCAACTCACGGGCTCGAGATCGCTGCATGGCTCAGGCTCCGGCCCACCCGCAGTTTTCCCGCAAGGCACCGCGAGCCCGCCGCTGCGCTAGAGTTCGCCGGTGTCTTCCCATTCGTCCGTGCTTTCCCGCCCGCTCTCCTCGCTCTCTTCTTCGCCTTTGACGAGGCGTTGGACGTCGACGTTCACCGCGCTCACGCGCAGCCCCGTCATCCGCTCGATCTCGGCCTTGATCCGGGCCTGCACCTGCTTCGCGACCTTGCGGATGGGAACCCCGTACACGACCGTGATCCGAACGGTAACGGTAACGACCTCTCCGTCCACCGTCGTGTCGACGTACCGTTTCATCCCCTCGCCGCGGCGGAAGACGCTGTCGCCGGGGCGGAGGTTGGCGATCCCGCCGATCTCCGAGACCGCGATGCCGGCAATGGCCGTGACGACGTCCTTCGAGATTCCTACGCTGCCTTTCTCCGCGTCGACCATCCCGGCCTCCTCACTTCTTCCCCGCGTCGTGGGTGTGCGGGGGAACGACCTTCTTGACGTTCACGTCGACCGACGAGACCGAGAGACCCACCAGCCGCTCGATGTCGCGTTCGACGTTCTGTTGGACGCCGAGGGCCACGGCGTGGACCGGATACCCGTACTCCACGGCGATCCGAAGCTCGAGGCGAACCTGGTCGTTGACCAGCTCGGTCTTGATCGTCGGGGCCACTTCCTCCACCCCGAAGATGCTCATCAACCCGCCGGGTGCGCCGGAGGAGTGCCCCACCCCATCGACCTTCTCCGCCGCGATGCGGGCGATGGAGGCGACGACCTCCTCGGCAATCGTGATGCGTCCATCATCATCGACGATCTCGATCCTCCTGTCCGGCATCCCTCCTCCTCGCTAGACCCGCTCGACGTACGCCCCCGTGCGTGTGTCGATCTTCACCCGGTCGCCCTCCTTCACGAACAGCGGCACCCGCACGACCACACCCGTCTCGAGCGTCGCCGGCTTGTCAACGTTGGAGACCGTGTCGCCGCGCACGCCCGGTTCGGTGCGCGTCACTTTCAACTCGCTGAAGTTCGGGAGATCGACCTTCACCATATCCGACTTGTAGTAGTAGCCGATCACGATCGTGCTCTCGACGAGGAACTCGGCCTGCGGCCCGAGCATCTCCTTCGAGATCGGGAACTGGTCGAACGTTTCGACGTTCATGAAGTTGTAGTTGTCGCCATCGTGAAACAGGTACTGCAGCTCGCGCGACTCGAGGAATACGGTTGACGTGTCCTCGAATCCGCGGAACGTCTCGCTCGTGACCTTCCCGCTCTTCAGATGCTTCAGCTTCGTCGAGGCGACTGCGCTTCCCCGCCCGCGCTTGTTGTGCTCGTACTCGAAGACCTCGTAGAGCTCGCCTTGGTACAGAATGACCATGCCCTTGCGGAGATCGCTGATCGAAAGCCCCATGGTGATTGACTCCCTTTCCTCGTTGGCGCGCGCCGCCAAGACGCGCTCTTGGCCTATGATATCCCGAGAGCGACATCGGTCGCCAACGGAACCCACGGGGCGTCCGCCCCCCCCGCATCGCGGGCGGCGGGCCTGCTCTCTCCTAGCGGTGGCGCTTGCGGAGGCTCCAGATCGCGTCGGCGGCGATGTGGGTCGCGTTCGGTACGTACAGGCCGAGGGATATCGCGGCGAGCATGGCGCCGCTCGGAAGTCGGAGCCCAGGGTCGCGCCGCCGGATCCACGCGACCGCAAGCACGACCGCGATGACCCAGGCAAGCACGTACCCGACGCGGGTGAGCGGCCCGAAGAACCAGTGATGCGACAGCCGCCGGTGCCGGAACGCCGCCGCATACGGCCACCACAGGATCCGTAGCGGCCCCCACCTCTTGAACGGCCGGCTGCTCGCGAGATCGAGGTCCGGGCTCAGAAGGAGCATGGATACAACGTACGAGGCGCCAAACGCCGCGGCCGCGGTCCACGGGATCCGCCCTCTCTGAACCAGGTACGCCGCCAGGGCACCCCATGCGCCGAGGAGAAGAAGCTCGAGTCGGAGATGGACTTTGCCGGACGGCATGTCGGAGACTATGCTGAAGACCTTCGTTTCCGGCAAGCAAGGCGCTCCTTGACGAGGCGAAAGGGCTCCGTTACAATCAGTTAGCAAACTAGCCAATCAAGTGCTAACTGCCGAACGAAGGAGGAGATTCGGATGGCGACCAAAGGATTGGGTAAGCGGGTCAAGCCTCTGGGAAAGAGGATCCTGGCGAAGAAGATCGAGTCTGAAGGCCGGACGTCCGCGGGGGGAATCGTCCTCCCCGACTCCGTGAAGAACGAGAAGACAATCCGGGCTGAAGTCGTGGCCCTCGGGACCGACGAGAAGTTCGAGGTCAAGGTTGGCGATCACATCCTCGTGGCCAGCTTCTCGGGAACCGAGATCGAAGAGGGCGAAGACAAGTACATCCTCGTCGAGGAGACGAAGGTCCTCGCGATCGTCAAGGATTCGTAGCGCAAGCGCATAGGGGGAGATCAAGATGGCGAAGGAAGTCATTTTCGGCGAGGAAGCACGGCGCAGGATGAAGGTTGGCATCGACAAGCTGGCCGACGCGGTGCGGATCACCCTCGGCCCGCGGGGCCGCAATGTCATCATCGACAAGAAGTTCGGCACGCCGGACATCACGAACGACGGCGTGACGATCGCCCAGGAGCAGGAGTACAAGGACGTCTTCGAGAACATGGGCGCGCAGCTCGTCAAGGAAGTGGCGTCGAAGACGAACGACAACGTCGGCGACGGGACGACGACGGCGACCGTCCTCGCCCACACGATGATCGAGGAAGGGTTCAAGAACCTCGCCGCCGGCGCGAACCCCATGGAGATGAAGCGTGGACTCGAGAGGGGTTCGGCCGCGATCGTTGAAGAGCTGAAGAAGATGAGCCGCAAGCTCAAGTCGAAGGAGGAGACAGCTCAGGTTGGCGCGAACTCGGCCAAGGACGAGTCGATCGGCAAGATTATCGCCGACGCCATGGAGGCCGTGGGCGAAGACGGCGTCATCACCGTCGAGGACTCGGACACGATCGAGACCTACTACGAGGTCGTCGAGGGAATGCAGTTCGATCGCGAGTACACGTCGCCGTACTTCGTGACCGACCCGAAGAAGATGGAGGTCCTGCTGGAGAAGCCGCTCATCCTGGTCACCGACCTCGAGCTGAAGAGCGCGACGGATCTGGTCCCGTTGCTCGAGCGGGTCGTGCAGGCCGGCAAGCCGATCCTCCTGATCGCGAAGGACGTGACCGGCGAGGCGCTGACGACCCTCGTTCTCAACAAGCTCAAGGGAACCCTCTCGAGCTGCGCGGTCAAGGCGCCGGGGTTCGGCGATCGCCGCAAGGCCATGCTGGAGGACATCGCCGTTCTGACCGGCGCCACGGTCGTCGCCGAGGATGCCGGGATGCAGATCAAGGACACGACCCTCGACATGCTCGGATCGGCCGAGCGGGTCAAGGTCGACAGCGCGAACACGACGATCATCGGCGGAAAGGGCAAGCCCGCGGCGATCCAGGGGCGGATCGAGCAGATCGAAGCCCAGATGGAGACCACGGACTCCGACTACGACCGCGAGAAGCTGGAGGAGCGGAAGGCGAAGCTCGCCGGCGGCGTCGCGGTGATCAAGGTTGGAGCGCCCACCGAAACTGAGCTGTCGGAGAAGAAGCATCGCATGGAGGACGCGCTCGAGGCGACGAAGGCCGCCGTGGATGAGGGTGTTCTCCCCGGAGGCGGCGTCGCGCTGATCAACGCGACGAAGGTCCTCGACAAGATCGACGCGGAGGGCGACGAGAAGGTGGGCATCCGCATCCTCACCCGGGCCCTCGAGGCTCCCATGCGCCAGCTGGCCCAGAACGCCGGGTTCGAAGGCGGGATCGTGGTCGGCAAGGTACGCGAGCAGAAGAAGGGCGTGGGCTTCGACGTGATTAAGGAGCAGTACCGCGACATGTTCGAGGCCGGGATCATCGACCCGACCAAGGTCACCCGCTCCGCGCTTCAGAACGCCGTGTCGATCGCCGGGATGCTCCTGACCACCGACGCCCTCGTCGGCGAGATCAAAGAGAAAGAGGAGAACCCGATGCCGCAGATGCCGGGTGGCATGCCTCCGTACTAGGTTCTGTCGGTTGTCTACACCCCTTCCGCTCGACTACGATCGGGCGGAAGGGGTTTCTTTCTTTCATGGAGCGACGAATCGGCTTGGCCCTGGGAGGCGGCGGCGCGCGGGGCCTCGCGCACCTCGGCGTCCTGATCGGACTTGAGGAGGCGGGGATCCCGATTCACACCATCGCCGGAACGAGCATGGGGGCGGCGCTCGCGGCGTCGAAGGCCCTCGGCATGGACCTCTACCGGTTGGAGAAGCTCCTCTGCACCCTCAATCTCAACAGCATGCTCCAGGTGAGCGACAACACGCTTCGCGAGGTTCAGCGGATCATCGGGCGGAGCGTGATGGAGTACTTCCGCGGGTCGACGTGGAAGGCGGAGGCGGCGTCACCGCCCGAGCTGGCTCGCCTGCGCGAGCTGTTCTCCCTCCTGACCGCCCGCAAGGGTTTCGAGGACACGCGGATCCCGTTCGCGGTGGTGGCCGCCGATGTGGAGACCGGCCAGCGGGTCGTCCTCCGAGAGGGGAAGATCGGCCCCGCGGTGACGGCGAGCACGGCCGTGCCCGGGGTGTTCTCGCCCGTCGCGTATGGCGGGCGCTACCTCGTCGACGGAGGGATCGTCGACAAGCTTCCCGTAGACGTCGCGGTGGAACTCGGCGCCAACTCGGTGATCGCGATCGACACGGGAGCGCCGCTCACGCGACGCGTCGAGAGCGTCCTCGAGGCGATTCTTCAGGCACAACGAGCGACGTCGAAACACCTGACCCTTCTCCAGCTCGAGATGGCCCAGCAACGCCTGGAGGGGCGACTCATCATTCTGCGGCCGGACGTCGGCTGGATCCGAATGTTCGGCTTCGAGTACACCGAAGAGGCCATCCAGGCGGGCAAGGCCTCCGTCACCGCCCACCTGGATGAGTTGCGCGAGCTGGCCGGGATTCCCTCGCCCGCTACGGAGCCGCTGCAATAGCGAACGGACCCGCCATGCTCGCTCCGACCAGGCCGGCCGGGTCGGTGGCCACGATTCGGAGATAGGCTTCGCTCGCGCCGGCGAAGGGCGCGGTGTCCCAGAGGTAGCTTCCCTGGTTGGTGAGGTTCTCGACGACCACGCGGCAGGCCTCACCCTCGGCGTCGCAGACGAAGAGCGCGATCTGCAACGCCGAGGGACTCCCGTCCGGATCGCTCGCCGTCCACCGCACGACCACGCTGCCGGAGAGCGTCCCCGAGGGAGGCTCCACTAGCGCGACGCGCGGGAGGGTGTGGAAGTCGAGGGTCGCGGAGTTCTCCGCTCCCGGCGTGCCCGAGATCGGGGCGCCGTTCGCGTCGAGACCGACGACGCGGCGATCGTTGTTCGTCGCCCACGAGGCGGGCGCGCCCTGCGGGTCCACACGCTCCATTGACGCGTAAGGGCGGCCGCCTTCGCTTCCAGCCCCCGCGGGCCATCCGGCCGTCGCACACATGAGCTCGTCCACGACCGCGCCGCTCGGATCGAGGAGACGAAGGTCGGCGCCGCTGTTCGAGAGACCCCCCTTGAACAGGACGTCGGCCGCCGCATCCGAAACCGTCGCGTCGTCGCTCCGCTCGAGGGTGAAGTACCCGTGCGGCGCGATCGTCGTCCGCCGCACCTCGACCGTCGCCTCCCCCACCTCGCCGAGCAGGACGCGGGCCTCGCCGATCGCGAGCACCCACCCGGCGAGGTCGATCGGGCTGTCGCTCGTGTTGTAGAGCTCGATCCACTCGTCGGCGCTCGACGCCGCCGTTCCTCCCCAGGCTACCTCGTTGATCACCACCGGGCCGGCCGCGACGGCGCCGACCGCCGCCAGCACCAGAACCAGCGCCGCAAGCCCAAGTTTCGTCTGCCACCTTGACATGCGTTCCTCCTTCTCTTTCCTTACATGTAGCTGAGAGATCATACTATACAGGATCTTGGCTCACATGTCTCGGCGGCAAGCCTTCCCTTCCGACTCGCGCTCCCTGCCCTGTCTCCGCCCGTTTCTCACCGCTGCGCCCTGCCCGTATACTCCTCCCAAAACCGGAAGGAGGCCCATGGCTCGCACCACGTCCTGCCCGCGCGCCGTCTGGCTCTTGGCGCTTTGCGTCGCTCTCGGTTGTGCGCCTGCCGTCGCACAGATCGACTACGTCCTCACCCTCGGCGTCAACTACGCGTCGGGGGAGTACGAGGGCGAGATGGACGTCACCTACACCAATCGAACCCCCCAGCCCCTGACCGAGCTCTTCTTCCGGTTGTACGCGAACGCTCCGACACTCTACGCGGGGGCGTCTACGGAGATTCTCGATGTGCGCGTCGGGGACGACGCCGTGGAAAGCGGTCTTTGCGTCGACGACACCGCGCTCAGGGTTCCGCTCCCGCAGCCGCTTCTGCCCGATCAGACCACGTCCGTGACTCTCGCGTTCCAGGGGCAGGCGTCCCTCCGCCTCGATCCCGCCTCGCCCCCCACACACGACTACGGGATTCTCACGAAGACGCCCTACGCGCTCACGCTGACGTCGTTCTACCCGATCGTCGCCCCATACCTGGACGACGGCTGGGCCCTCGATCCCGTGCTCGGCATCGGAGACGCCCTGTTCGCCGAGTCCTCCTCCTACGATGTGTCGCTGTACGTGGACCCGCAACTCACCCCCATCGCCTCCGGCCTTCTCATCGATGCCGCGCTCGCGGGAGAGCGCGTCATGTACCGCTTCCTCGCCGACCACGCGCGCGACTTCTCGCTCGTGCTCGTCGATGACGGGCGCATCCCGCGCCGCGCCACGGCCGGCGGCGTCAACCTTCGGGTGTGGTTCGCACCGTCCAGCACTCGAGCGGCCGTCCGCGCCGTCGAGCGGGCGCGCGTCGCCGTAGCACTCTTCACCCAGCTGATCGGCCCGCTGCCCTACGAGGAGCTGGACATCGTCGAGGTGCCGCTTCAGCACATCGGCGGCGTGGAGTTGTCCGGGCTCATCCTCGTGTCGGAGCGGTACACGGCCGACCCGTACGACCTGTTCTTCGACATTCTCGTCTCCCACGAAGTCGCGCACGAGTGGTTCTACGCCGCCGTCGGCAACGATCCGTTCTCGACGCCGTGGCTGGATGAGGGGATCGTCACCTACCTCTCCAACGTCTTTCTCGCCGAGGCGGTTTCTCCGACCGTCGCCTATGGCGAGCGCGTGCGGTGGCACGACAGCCTCACGCTCGCGTCGAACGCCCACCCGGAGATCCCGCTGACCTCCCCGTTGAACGCGTTCCCGGACAGCACGACGTACAGCGCGTTTGCGTACTCCGGCGCCGCATGGCAGCTCGGGCTGATTCGCGCCGCGATTGGCGACGACGCGTTCTTCGCCGCCCTCGCCAACTACTACCGCGAGTCGCTGTTCGAAATCGCCTCCCCCCTCGACCTCCGCGAGGCCTTCGAGGCCGCGTGCGGATGCTCGGTGGCCGGAGCTCTCTTCCCTGACGAAGCCACCCCGTGACGCGCGGCCGGCCGATGGCTGGCAATTGACGCTCGTTCCCCCGCCGTGCGAGAATCGCTCCGCGCCTCTCCGCGCGTCTCCCAGAGACGCAGAAGTCGAGGAAAGAGGATCATGGCACCTCGAGCGATGATGACGGCCGTACTCCTGCTCGCCGGTTCGCTCGGCGCCGCGGCTCAGGCCCCGTCTCCGTGGCTGTGGAGCCCCTACCTCGGCGCCTTCGGAAGCGATTTCGTCGCGGTCTCCTGGAAGACGGCCCGACCCGTCGACGTGGATGTGCGCTACGCACTCGCTTCAGAGTACGACGCCACCCAAGAGTGGGACGAGACTCTGACGTTCGAGCAACAGGACGGCCCCGCGGAGATCTGGCTGCGCGGCCTCGTCCCCGGGAGGACATACCGCTACCAAGTCGTCGCGTACGAGGGCGACGCCGCGTACCCCGCTCCGCCCGGCACATTCACCGCCCCGCTGGGAGATGCGACGTCGTTCACGTTCGTCGCCTATGGGGAGACGCGTCTCTTCTCCGACCGGCACAGGCTGGTGGCGGATGCCATGGCCGAGAACGAGACAGGGGCCGCGTTCGTCGTCCACGTCGGCGGTCTCGTCGATGCGCCCGATGAGGCGCAGTACACGAACCTGCTCTGGGCCATCGCTCCGCTGGCCGCCTCCTGCCCCTACCTCCCCGTTCACGACGACCCTCGCCTCGTCGGCGACGCGTACTACGACACGTTCGCGCTTCCCATCGGAGGGGGCGACGCCGCCGAGCAGTGGTGGTCGTTCGACTACGGGTGCGTGCACGTCGTCGCTCTCGACTCCGCCCTGGTCGGGCCGGAGACGCACGCCGCGATGACAGACCAGGTTGAGTGGTTAGCGCGCGACCTCGCTCGGCCGGGCGTCGCCGGCCGGTTCATCGTCGCGTTCGCCAGCTCCCCGCTCTACGGCTCCGATCTCGACGGCTCCGCGCAGACGCTCCGCGAGGCATGGGAGGAGCTCTTTCGCGAGTACGGAGTCGACGTCGTCGTCTCCGGAGGCGCGGGCGGCTACGAGCACCTCTACCGAAACGGAATCCACTACGTGATTACGGCGGGGGGCGGCGGCCCCCTCGAGCCGGAACCGGGGCCCTCCGTCGTGGGGAGCGTCGCTCGGCGACCGACCGCTCTTCACTACCTGCGGATCACGGCCGCTGATCGATGTCTCTCGATCGAGGCGATCCCCGTGGCATGGGTGGAGGGAGACGACGTGTTTCCGACGCCCGGCCAAGGGCCGATAGACACCTTCACGCTTCGCGGGAAGTAGAGCGACGCCGTCCGCGAGCCGGCTTGTCGCGTCGGTTGGTCGGGACGCCGGGATTTGAACCCGGGACCTCTTGCACCCCAAGCAAGCACGCTACCAGGCTGCGCCACGTCCCGTTCAGATCTATGGTATCGCGCGCACGCGGCCATGACAAACCCGGCCACCGAGGCGCCCTGTAGAGCCGGCGCCTCAGTCCGAGTCGTCGTCCGCGCGCCGGCCGTGCCCGCCAAGCCAGCCCGAGAGAGAGATGCCCTCGGCGTACTGCTCGGTCAGGGCGTCCGCCTCGCCCTCGCTCAGTCCCGCGCGGCGCAGCGCACGATAGAACCTCCGCACGGCGCGGCGGCTCATGCACGCCGTCCCGATCACCACGCCCCCCAGCGACCCGACGAGGCGAACGACTGACCCCGCGGCGCACGCCCCCGAGACCACGCGGCTCACCTGTCCTCCTCTCGCTCGCGCTCCTTGCGAATCACGCCCCCGAGGTCGAACCCCTTGCCGCGAACGATGTCGCGCAGGTTGATCATGTACCCGCGGGCCATGTCCATGGCGTCCTCGCGCGGGATCCCCGCGTCAACCAGCTTCTTGTAGAAGGTCGCCACCGCTCCGGCCATCCCCTCCGCCGCCTCCACCGAGTAGAGCACATCCCGCAGTCCGCGCAAGAGCCCGGGCACCTTCTCCGAGACGACGCCGAGGACCTCCCTCAGGTCGTCGACGCTCTTCACCATATCGTCCGAATCGTCCCTCGTCATCGAGATCCTCCTTTGCGTCTCTCGAACAGCTTGATGTTCCGTCCCAACACCTGCAGGTCTCCGCGCATGGGAACCCCTCCACGGACGACCGAGGCCCCCAATCGGAAGCCGAGGAGGAATGACCCCACGTCGATCCGAGCGATCGATCGACCGCCCGTCCGTTCGCGGACCCGGCTCCACGTCTTCTCGGCGAGCCCGGGGAGTCCGTCGAGCGCTTGGCGAACCTCCGTGCGAATCCGCAAGGCTGCCGCAACCTCTCGCACGCAGACCTCGCACGTCGCAACGTGGACTGCAACGTCGCGTGACTCCTCCCCGTCCAGGTTTCCCTCGATGTACCACGGGATCAGCTCTCGCACCTCGTCGCATCGTCTCATGTCAGCGCCTCCGCCAGCTTCCGCTTCGCGTGGTACATCCTCGACTTCACCGTTCCCTCGGGGATCGCGAGCGTCGCCGCGATCTCCTTGTAGGAGAGCCCTTCGTAGAACGTGAGAAACACCACCTCGCGTTGGTCCTCGGGAAGCGAGGACAGGGCCGACAGCACGTGTTCCCGCCGCTCCACGGCCGGCGCCGGGTCGGGAAGCGTCAGCGCAACATCCGGAACTCTCTCCCCGCGGGTCTCCCGACGCAGGAGATCCAGCGCCCGATGGCGAGCGATTCCGAACAGCCACGTCGACACCTTGGATCGGCCACCGAAGCGGCCGGCGCCGTTCCACGCCGCGACCATCGTCTCTTGCACGACCTCTTCCGCGAGGTGACGGTTGTGAAGCAGCGTGTAGGCGTACCTCAGAATCCGCCCGGCAAAGCGGTCGTAGAGTCCCCGCAGAGCGGCCTCGTCCCCTCGGGACACGCGTTCGAGGAGACGTCGATCATCGCGCTCCTCCGTCCCCGCGCTCTCGTCGTTCCAGGCCGCCACGTTCTCCCCTATCCTCCGCCGCGGACGTCGTCCAAGACTTCCGTCCCTCAACTCGTGGGTCGACGCTTTCGAGCAAACGGTTCAACGCTCGACTCCTGCACCCGCGAAGGGGGTCTCGTCTTCCAAGACGACTGCGAGCCCTCGGGCGCTCTGCCGGCCTACGGCTCCAGCCGTTCGACCGCTCCGGTCGAGACGTCGTAGCACGCGGCGACAACGGCCAGCCGCCCTGTGTCGCCTCGGTGACGCAGAACGGAGGAGCGAGTCGGAAGCTCAGCCACGAGCCGCCGCGCGTGCTCCCTCGCGGCGTTCGCCACCCGGTCGCCTCGGAGCGCGGCCGTCGCTTCGACGGCAGGCCGGAGCGCCGCAAGGATTCCCTCGACATGAGGCGATCCAGACTCGCCGCGGATTGCCGCGCTGACAGCGCCGCAGCGGCTGTGCCCGAGGACGACGATCACCGAAACCTCCAAGTGCTCGGCGGCGTACTCCAGGCTTCCCAGCGCGTCGCTGCCGATCACGTTTCCGGCAACGCGCACGACGAAGAGGTCGCCCAGCCCCTGGTCGAAGATGAGTTCCGGAGGAACTCGCGAATCGGAGCACGCCACGACCGCGGCAAACGGGGCCTGAACGTCGGCGACCGACGCTCGGCGAGCTCCGTTCCGCCGCGGTCCGACAGACTCATCGCGCTGGAAGCGCCGGTTCCCCTCCCACAGCTCGCTCAACGCCTGATCTGCCGTTCGCTTGGCCGTCATGAGTCTCCTCGCTTCTGCGGCAACCGGCCCGACCTCACAGCCACGGCGCCAGATCCTCTTCCCCCATCCGCGCGGGATGCCCCGAGTAGCGGATCTGTCCTTCGCGATCGATCAGGACGGCGTGCGGGATCCCGCCGACCCGGTAGAGCGCTTTCACGGCGCGCGCCGCGTCGAGCGACCCGTAGAGCACGGACTCCGCCGGGAACCCGTGTTTGTCCATGTACGCTCGCGCGCTCTCCGGCCTGCGATCGAGGTCGACGACCAGGAGGACGAGCCCCTGCCCAGCGTGCCGCGCCGCCAGCGCTTGCAGGTCGGGGAACGTTGACGTGCAGGGCCCGCACCAGCTGGCCCAGAAGTCGAGCACGACCACCCTTCCGAGGAAGTCGTCGAGCGAGACGACCGTCCCGGCGAGGGACTCAAGCGAGAACTGCGGCGCCGGACCGAGTCGCTCGCTTCGTGCATGCCACGACGCAACGCCGAAGCCGACGAGCAGGGCCAACGCAACCAGAACCACGTACGTCTTCACCGGCTTGCTGCGAGCGGACCCGCTCGCTTCCCCGAGAGCTGTCCGTTGGAGATTCCCTCGCCCGCGCGAGGAGAGGCTAGGGGCCGCGCGTCGACTCCCGGCCCACCTGAGATGCGATGCTGTCCGCGTGAGGCGCGGCGGAATGGATCGGCATGCGCTCCATCACGTAAGCCTGAACAGCCCGGTTCAGCTCTTCGACCAACGAACGATCGTTGCGCGCCGCGATCAGCGCGAGAGTCTCCAGCATCGAAGCGTCAATAACCTCATCGTGACCCGCCCGCATCCCGACCCTCCTCGTAGGATAGCCCCCACTCATAGCCGACGGCGGCCTGTGCCGTCAAGTGCGAACATGCCCGCAGCGTCCCCCGATCCGCGAGTTGGGAAACCCGCAATACCCTGTCGGTTCGACCGCAGGGAGACGAGAGAGCGGTTGGCCGGCCGTCGTTCTCTACGGTGCTCTAAGATGGCTTCGGACGTTCGTCACCTGGAAGCAGTTCCGAATCAAGGGAAGGGCAGGCGGCCCCCCCAGTGCGCGGACACCTGCCCCGTGATCCCCCTGACTCCTGCCGGCTATACTCACTCGGAAGGAGGCACAACCGAAGCGCCATGTCGAACTCCGCTGCGGCCCTGGCGCGATCCTTGAGCGCGAGGTTCAACGACCTCGTCGCGTTCGAGGCGACCCAGACCATTCAGGCAGGCCCGATCGAGGCCACCGCCCACGTTCGGTTCCGTAAACCCGACCGGGCCATCGTCGAGTACTCAACGTACCGGAACCCCATCGCCGAGGCGGACGAGATGCTCGGCGGCGACGTCGAGTTCTCGTCCGACGACCTCACGGCCATGACGCTCACGTACGACGGAGTCCACACCTGGCACGCGAGCGCTCGCTCCGACGCCCGACTGAAGAGGGTCGGGCGGACCTTGTACGAGCCCCTGCCGGGCTACGACGCGCTGGGCGAGTTGGGGTTCCTTGCCGATCTGACCCGCGACTTCCTGATCCGCGATGCGGGCGGCACGGTCGAACTGGGACGCCCTGCCCACGCGCTCGGGCTGAAGCCGAAGCGGGCACGGCAGAGCCACCTCTTGAAGGCCGTGTCGTATCCATTCGACCGAGCCGTTGTCGATGTTGACGACGAGTCACTCTTCCCGGTTCGGGTGCGTTTCCAACCGCCCAGCCGATCGCCGCTCGGCTCGGTGCTGGGTCGCGACGGATGGATTGCCGTCCGGTACACCGACGTCCGACTTGGGGTGCCTGACGTTGACGCGTTTGTCCCCGCGTTGGCGAAGGACGTCCCGCTGTTTGAGGAGACCTTTCCGGCGTTCTCGAATCTAGCGGCTGAGCTTCCGGTCCCCCTCCGGCTCGACGCGTTGCTGACCCGTGGGTTCGAGCCGCTCGATCCCTGCTCGTTGGTCGTCGACGGGCCGCGCCAGCGTGGCTACGCCACGGTGCTCTTGGCGAGGCGCGGGCTCGACGAGGCGACAGGAGACGCCTTTCTCACCGTACGCATCGGGAACTACGTCTCCCGCCACATGGCCCGTCGTCGGGCGATCATCTCGGAGCGAGGAGAGGAGCTCCCGCTGGGGGAACACACCGGCCGCTTTCTCGACCGCAGCGTGCTTTGGGACGGGAACCGCCCCGCTCCGCCGCCGGCCCCGTTTCCGCTCGAGCTGTCCTGGGAACAGGACGGCATCTTCACGATCCTCACCGCGGAGGGTCTCACCAAGACAGAACTCGCTCTGCTTGCCGCAGAGCTCGCGTCCCGCTAGTTCGTCACGATCCCGTCGCGCGCCGCCCCGCCGCGCAGGTTGATCGCCATCCGCTCGATGTCGTCCATCAGCCGGGCGATCCGCTTCGCCTGCCGATCCGAGGTTGCCGCCAGATCCTGCTGGTTGCACAGCAGCGTTGCGCAGAGGGACACGAGCTCTGCGCCCGCCACGTCTTCCGGCGTGATCGGGCGCTGCGACGGGTACGCGCAGAGGAGAGCGCCGATTCGATCGGCCCCGACGCGAAGAGGCAACGCGAGCGCGCTGGCCACCACGATCGGGTCGCTGGCGCCGCGAGCGGCCCGGATCCGCCCGTTCGACTGGACGGCGAACGCCGGGGAGTCCTGGAGCGCAAACGCCCACTCGCACCGCCCCTCGGCGAGCAGGCGTCCCAGGTCTTCACCTTCCCAGGACCCGAACACCCCAAGGGGAAGGCCTGCATCCGCGAGGGGATCCCAGCGCACGACGGCGGCGCCGCTGGCTCCGAGCAGGGCGGCGATCCTTCGGCAGAGGGGGCTCCAGCCCTCCGCGTCGTGAACCGCGCCCGTGAACGCGCGGATGCGATCGACCGATCCGGCCCACGCGCCGGTCTCACGCGGCTCCTCAACGCGAACCCGCTCGGGCGGCCGACGACTGCCGGTCCCGATCAACCGCGCAACGAGCCGCATCCAAGGGCGTCCCATCCGTTTCATCCTCAGCACAGTCTCCCTCAGCCGGCACTGTCAGGTGGCTGCGTTGTCATGGATTCATCGGAGTGTAGCTTCCATTCGATGAGGGCGCAATAGAACCCAGCATCTCGCTTGGCGAAAGCGTTTCCATCGCTTGACATCCCTCTCCGGCGGCTCCACCCTCTTCCCCTATGAGAGAGACGCCGGGCTCGCGGAACGAGTTGGAGCGACTTCGCGCCGAGCTCCATCGTCACAACTACCTCTATCATGTCCTCGACCGCCCGGAGATCGAAGACGCGGAGTACGACGTCCTCTTCCGGCGCCTCGTCGCCCTCGAAGCGGAGCATCCTGAGTGGATCACTCCGGACTCGCCGACGCAACGCGTCGGCGCACCCCCCGCCGACGTTCTCGCCCCCGCGCCGCACGCTGTCCCGATGATGAGCCTCGACAACGCCTTCAACGAGGCCGAGCTCCAAGCCTTCGACGAGAGGATGCGCAACCTTCTTCAAGAGGACGCGATTCGCTACGTCGCGGAGCCCAAGTTGGACGGCCTGTCGGTCGAGCTCGTCTACCTCGACGGCCGACTGGTCATGGGCTCGACACGCGGCGACGGGCTCACCGGAGAGGACGTTACCGCAAACCTCCGCACAATCCACGCGATCCCCCTGCGGCTACGCTCCGACGGGGCTTCCCCTCCCACTCGCCTCGAGGTTCGAGGCGAGGTCTACATCGAGAAGGCCGCCTTCGACCAGCTCAATCGCCGACGTGAAGCCGACGGACTCGCACCCTACGCGAACCCGCGCAATCTCGCCGCCGGCTCGCTCCGTCAGCTCGACTCCCGCGTGACCGCAGAGCGCCCCCTTCGCATGTACTGCTACGACGTCGCCCGCGCCGAGGGGCTTCGCCTCGAGTCGCAGCTCCAGCTTCTCACCACTCTGCCCGCCTTCGGGCTGCCCGTGAACCCCCTGCACGCCGTGTGCGAGACGTTCGACGCCGTCCTGGCGTTCTATCGGCGCGTCCAGAGTCTGCGGGAATCCCTTCCCTACGAGACGGACGGAATCGTCGTCAAGATCGACCGCTTCGACCTTCGCCAGACCGCGGGCACGGCGAGCCGCAGTCCCCGCTGGGCGATCGCCGGGAAGTTCCCCGCGGAGCAAGGCGTGACGCGTCTCCTCGACATCTTCGTGAGCGTCGGGCGGACCGGCGTCCTCACGCCGGTCGCCGTCCTCGACCCGGTGCGCGTCCGTGGCGTGGAGATCACGAGCGCCACCCTGCACAACGAGGACGAGATTCGCGACAAGGGAATCCTGATCGGCGACCGGGTCATCGTCCAGCGCGCCGGCGACGTCATCCCGCAGATCGTCGGACCGGTGCCTGAGGAGCGGACGGGCGACGAGCGGCGGTTCGCCATGCCGAAGAGATGCCCCGTGTGTCGCTCGCCGGTGGTTCGTCTCGAGGGAGAGGCGGCTCATCGGTGCCTGAACACGGCGTGCCCGGCCAGAATCCGAGAGTCCATCCTCCACTTCGTCTCCCGCGGCGCCCTGGACGTCGAGCGCATGGGACCGAGGCTCGTCGACCAGCTCGTCGACCGCGGCCTCGTCGCCCGCCCCGGCGACATCTTCCGCCTAGAGCGGGAGACCCTGGTCGGCCTCGACCGCATGGGGCCGAAGTCGTCGGACGCGCTGCTCGCCGCGCTCGAGGCCGCGAAGCGCGTTCCCCTCCCCCGCCTTCTCTACGCGCTCGGGATCCCGGAGGTCGGTGCGCACACCGCCGAGATCCTCGCCACCCACTACGAAACCCTTGATCGACTGGCGCAGGCGAGCGCGGACGAACTCGTCGAGATTCCCGAGGTGGGCCCCCGCACCTCCGAAGCGATCGTCGACTTCTTCGCCAACGAGGAGAACCGCCGCACGATGGCCGAGCTCTTGAAGGTTGGGCTCCACATCGAGGCCCCGGCGCGGTCCACTCCGGCGACCACGGGCCCGCTCGCTGGCAAGCGGTTCGTGTTCACCGGCACCCTCCGGTCGCTGACGCGGGAGGAGGCCGCACGCCGCGCCGCAACGTGCGGCGCTCTGGTCTCCGACTCCGTGAGTTCGAAAACCGACTACCTGGTGACCGGCGCCAACCCCGGATCGAAGGAGAAGAGAGCCAGAGACCTCGGGGTCACGGTCCTCTCGGAAGACGAGTACCTTGCGCTTCTCCCCCGCGATGGCTGAGCCGACGCTCCTCGACCTGCCCCCCGACGCACTCGAGCGGCGGCTCGAGGCGCTTGGCTGCCCCGCCTACCGCGGGCGGCAGATCGCGGTGGCCGTCTTCCGCAACCTGGCCTCCTCGTACGAGGAGATCACGACGTTGCCCGCAGAGCTTCGCCGCGAACTCGCAGCTCAGATTCCGTTCACCGTCTGCGATCCGATCGACTCCGCCGAGTCCGCCGACGGCGAGACCCGCAAGATCCTCCACCGACTCCGCGACGGGGAGACGATCGAGTCTGTCGTGATGGGGTACGAGGATCGGTTCACCGTCTGCGTATCGTGCCAGGTCGGTTGCGCGGTCGGGTGCCCGTTCTGCGCCTCCGGGCGGGGCGGCTGGGTCCGCGACCTGGGGCCCGGCGAGATCGTGAGCCAGGCTCTGCACGCGGCCCGCGCCGCGGCCGCCGCGGGGCGACGTCTGACGCACGTGGTCTACATGGGCATGGGCGAGCCGTTCGCCAACTACGACGCCGTCCTCGCCTCGGTCCGCATCCTCAATGACCCGAGGGGCCTCGGCCTCGGAGCGCGGTCGTTCACCCTCTCCACGGCCGGCGACGTTCCGGGGATCGAACGGCTTGCCGGCGAGCGGCTGCAGGTCAACCTGGCCGTCTCGCTGCACGCAGGAGACAACGAGCTGCGAAGCTCTCTCATCCCCCTCAACCGCCGCTACCCCCTCGACGCGCTTCTCCGCGCGTGCCGCGCATACGTGGAGTCGACCCACCGGCGGATCACGTTCGAGATCGCGCTCATCGACGGCGTCAACGACGGGGCGCGTTGCGCCGAAGAGGTCGCCCGACGGCTCCGCGGGCTCCTTTGCCACGTCAACCTGATCCCCTGGAACCCCGTCCCCCACAGCGAGTGGCGCCGCAGCGGCTCCGCGGCCGTGAAGACGTACGAGCGGGTGTTGCAGGGCGCGGGGATCCCAACCACGATACGAGACAGCCGCGGGGTGGAGATTCAGGCGGGGTGCGGACAGCTCCGCTCGAGGCACGCGGCCGGCGGCCCCGCTCCGGCTACTCGCTGAGCAGCCCCTTGTACACCTCGAGCGCGCGTTCGCCCCAGCGCTCGGTGACCCGATTCATCCCTTCCTGAACCAGCTGCCGCGCCCGCTCCCGGCTCACCTTCATGATTCGCCCGACTTCGGCGAAGTTGTACGGGCAGCCGTCCTCGATCCCGTAGTGCAGCCGAATCGCAAACGCCTGCCGCGCCGGCAAACCTGCGAGCACGCCCTCGAGCTCGTCGCGGAAGAGCAGGCGCAACGCCTCCTGTTCCAACGACAGCCCGGTCTCGTCGGCGACGCGCTCCTCCAACGGCTCCTCGCTGTCGCCGGAGGCGATGATCCGGTCGAGGGACACGATCTCGTTGACCTGCGCCTCGACCTGCCGCAACCGGTCGACCGACAGGCCGAAGACCTCCGTGACCTCCCCGTCGTCGATCACGTCCTGTTCCGACATGGACCGTATCTGCGCCATCCGCCGCACCGCGCGGAACATGTAGTCGGGGATCCGGATCATCCTCGTGTACTCGCCGATCGCCGCCAGCATCGCGCGCCGGATCCACCACGCCGCGTACGTGCTCAGGCGGTAGCCCCGCTCGGGATCGTACCGATCGACGGCCTCGATCAGGCCGATGTTTCCTTCCTGGATGAGGTCGATCAGCGGCATCCCCGTCTCGACGTACTCCTGGGCGATCTTCGCCACGAGGCGCAGGTTGGAGACGATCAGCCGATCCCGCGAGCCCTCGACCCCCGCCGCCATGTCCCGCGCGACCTTCTGCTCTTCCTCGCGAGAAAGGACCGGGAACCGCGAGATGTCGCGGAAGTACAACGTCAGCGCCGAAGGACCGGAGACCTCCCGTTCCGCCTCGGCCTCGAAGTCGTCCCTTTCTTCGCTCATACCCTTCCCCGCACTCTACGCCACGCCGTCGCCCTCGTCCATGGAAGCGTCCTCCCCACCAGGGAATTCGCGTGATGTGATGCACATTACATCCAGCTCGACCACGGTGGCCGGGACACCCAAGACCTCCGACAAGCTCGGACGCGTCCGCCCATCGTCGCCCGAAACGAGCTCCTTGACGTACAGCCCGCCGTCGGTCAAGAGATCGATCTCCGCCTCCCCCGCGCCGGTCATGCGACCTTGGGCCTCGTGGACGCGTCGGCGTCGCACCAGGTCCGCCCGTCGATGAACGACGCGGCGCGGGGTTCGTTGTTCGACGTCTCCCACGACGGCCTCGAGCGCGCGAGCCAGGGCCGCATCGTCCACCGGCCCGCCGAACGCGACCCGCGCCGTGTAGCGCTTCGTGGCTCGCGTCTCTTTCACGCGCGCCACGGCATCCCGCTCCGCCCACTGCAGGTCCGTGACCTCGACCCGTCCCGCCGCCTCACGCGCCAGGGCGCCTGCGAGGACCTCAAGGTCGAGGGAGCGGACCCGCGGAGCCGTGATCTCCAGCACAAACGGGCGCCCCGTCCCGAGCATCCGGGCGTCGATGTCCTCCCGCCCCGCCCCGTGGAGGTGCGCCCCGCTTCCGCGCGCGGCTTCGACGAACGGGCGAGCCACGATCTCCTCGACGGACTCGGCGTACTGCTTCCCCGTCCCTCCGCACGCCTCGCATCCGCGTCCCCGGCAGCGGCGGCACGGCCAGTGCGTCTGCGGGATCCCACGCACCAGCTTCCGGTACCGACCGTAGAGGAACAGGGAGGCCCGTCGGACGGAGATCTCCCCACGCACCAGGTCCACGAGGAATGCGACGTGCGGCGCGCGGAAGTCGACGGTCCCGCGGCCGACGAGCGCTTCGAACGCCTTCCCCACGGAGCGGTTGAACGCGTGCTTCATCGGCTCGGCGACCCCGGTGCGGAACCGATCCAGGAAGTACGCCTCCACCTCGATGAGCCGGGGCGTGAGTTTCACTCCGAACAGGTAGGTGTCGAACTCGACGTCCGCGACGCGTTCCGCGGCGCGCCGAGCCCAGTCGTCGACCTCATCGAACGCGCCGCCGCACACCCA
>CAZWQN010000010.1:22033-26606 GCA_964635895.1 uncultured Thermotogae bacterium
GCCACCGGCGCCCCGTCCCACGTCTCGACGCGCACCGCGGCGCGCTGCCCCGCGTGGCGGACGAGGCGTGGAAGCAGGGCGAAGACGGCCCTCCGCTCCGCCGCGTCGAGGTCCGCAAGGGGCACAAGCCGCGCGCCGTGGGCCTCCACCGCAAGAAGCGGCGCGCCCCCACGCAACACGAGGTGGTTCCCCGGAAGGCGGCGCACCACGTAGCGCTCCCCGTCGGGTCGAACAACTGGGAGAACATCGCAGTACACGTTCGCCGGGTCGCAGCTGGACAGGAGGTGGGGCTCCTCCTCGTGGCGCTCTTCCATCAACTCGGAGCCCACGCCGAGCGCGGCGAACTGCGGACCGGAGAGTCCCGACACGAAGACGCCGCGCTCCGCCTCGCCCCGCCACTCCATCCGCGACAGGAGACCGTACGCCTCACTCCACCGGAGCCTGATCGGGTCTCGCCCGATCGTCTCGCGGCACAGCACACGGCTCCGCCCAAGGCAGAGACGGAGGAGCCGGACGACGTCCTCCTCCCCCTTCGGCGTCGCCGGCTCTGTCGCGAGCGACCACCGCCCCGGCATGGCGGGGTGGCCCACCCGGCGACCGACGTCGCGACCCCCGCCTCGAGCCGCCACGACGGCCGGCTTTGGACGCGAACGGGTCGCGGCGACCAGCGAGTCGTTCGTAACCCGCCCGAGCCACGTGAGCTCCCAGAGAGCCTCGTCGACCTTCCCCGCCAGCTCGCGAAGCGCCGTGGCGAGGATCGGCAGGAACAACGCACCCTCCGCGCGCAGCGCGTCGAGCACGCGGCCGGCAAGATCGGACGGCGGCGAGGCGGACGGCGCGGGCATCACGAGCGTCGCAAGCTCCGGGCCGGAGAACGCCACCTTTCGGACTCCGCCCTCGCGGACGCCGCGCCACTCGATCCGACCGGACCGCACGAGTCCCTCGAGGTCAGCCGCCCGATAGTCGGCCACGCGCGCCCGCAGAACCTCGTGCCAAACCACCACCGGAAGCGGCCACCCCGCGAGCTGATCGAGGACCTCCCGCAGTCCCTCGACGCCGCAGAGCGGCTCCCCCACATGCTGGTGTCGCAGCACCGCGGCCGATAACCGCTCGGGAGGCGCCGGAGCCGCCTGCTTCCGCTTCTTCGCGAGCGTCAAGCGGCGCATCCCGAGCAGGACGTCGCGATCGACGATGGCGCCCGGCATCCCTGGGAGATCGGCCGTGACCAAGCGCCCGGACGCGAGAGACGAGTCGATGGCTTCCTGTGCGCCCGGGAACCGGGCCAGCACGTCTTCCTTCGTCTGGCCAGCGTGTCCCGACACGTACCGCTGGACCAGGGTCTCGAGAGCCGCTGAGGAGTCGCCCGCATACAGAGGTGCGTCCTCCGCGGCGATCAGCCGCGTCGCGCCCGGGCCGGGAAGAGCGGTGATCCGCCCGCTCCCCCGCAGGTCCGGCAGCACGGCCGCGGCGGCCGGCTCACACCGCAGAACCAGCTCCTCCTCCGTCAGGTCCCCCACCCGCCGCAAGAGCTCGACGGCCTCCGCGCCGTCCCTCGCTCGGTGAAACGGCGACAACCCCTGCAGCCGTTCCTCCATCGTCTGCGCGGCCTCGCGGCTCACGAGCGCCGTCCCCGACGATCGAGCGGCGAGCAGCTCGTCCACGGCGTCGCGGCGGACGGGGCGCGCGGGCCGGCTCGCCGGTTCATCCGCCTCGTAGAGGTACTTCCCGACGAAGTCGAAGACGAGAGACGCCGCGAACGGAGTCGGCGTCGGGCCGCGCCTCACGGCGAACTCCGCCTCGCCCGAGCGAACCTGCTCGAGGAATCGGCCCAGCGCGTCGAGCGGGAGGTCGTCCTCGACGATCTCGCGGTGCGTCTCCTCCACCAGCGGAAAGCGCGGATGCCCGGACGCATACTCCAACAGGTCGTGCGATCGCAGTCGCTGGAGCCACAGCGGGATCCGCCTCCCCGGCCGCGACCGGGGCAGGAGGAGAGCGCGCGCTGCGTTGCGGCGAAACCGGAGGGCGAAGTACGGCGTCGTCTCCGTCTCCTCGACGACCGAGCGGACGAGATCCTCGTGAGTCAGAGATGACAGCGCCTCGAGGATCGCTTCGACGCCGAGGGCGCCGGGCCGGATGAGAATCCCGGCGTTGGAGAACACGGCCTCCGGGGGCTCCTTCTCCGCCCGGCGCAGCGCCCGCCGCAGGATGAGCCACAGGGCGAGATGGAAGCTCCGCCCGAACGGCGACAGGATCGCGATCCGCGGATCTCCGACCTCGTTGGGGAAGACGTCGACCAGCACGGTCCGGTCGCTCGGCAGCCGGCCCTCGGCGAGCTGATCGCGCAGGTAGCGAGCGAGGTTGTCGGCCGCCGCTCCATCGAGGGCGCACTCGCCGAGAAGCCAGCCGGCAAGGTCCCCCGCCGCGTGCGCCTCGCACTCACGCGTGAACCGTCCCAGGCCCTCTCCGAACTCGGCGTCGTGTCCGAGCCCCTCCCCTTTCCAGAACGGCATCTGCGCCTCCGCCTCGTCCGACGGTCGAACGACGACGCGGTCGTGCCGAATGTCGAGGATCCTCCATCGCCCGGTGCCGAGCACAAGCGCATCGCCGACTCGGCGCTCGAACACGAACTCCTCGTCGAGCTCGCCCAGCCGTGTTCCGTCCTCGAGGACCATCGGGTATTGAGCGGTGTCGGGGATCGTCCCGCCGGAGAGGAGCGCCGCATGCCGCGCCCCCGGCAGACTGCGAAGCGTGTTCGTCACCCGCTCCCACGACACGCGGGCGCGAAGGCCGGGGAAGAGCGGCGAGCTGTACCTTCCCGAGACCATCTCGAGGACGGCGTCGTAGCTCGCCCGCGGCAGAGCGTGGAACGGCTCGGCCCGGCGGACGCACGCGAAGAGAAGGTCGGCGTCCCAATCGTCCATCGAGACCATCGCGACGATCTGCTGCGCCAGCACGTCGAGTGGGTTTGCCGGGACCCGCACCTCCGAGATCTCGCCGCGCTGCATTGCTCTCGCCATCGCCGCCATCCGCCAGAGGTCTTCGCGGGTCTTCGGCAGCATCCGGCCCACGCTCGTCTCGCGGTACACGTGCCCCGCTCGTCCGACCCTCTGCAAAGCGCTCGCCACGGAGGGAGGAGTCTCCACCTGGCAGACGAGATCGATCGCCCCCATGTCGATCCCGAGTTCGAGCGAGCTCGTCGCGACGAGGGCCGGCAGCCGTCCCGCCTTCAGATCCTGCTCGATCTCCTGTCGGTACGACTTCGAGACGCTGCCGTGGTGGGCGCGGACGGCGTCGTGGCCGATGCGCCGGTTCATCTCCGCCGCGATCCGCTCGACCGTGCGGCGGTTGTTGGCGAAGACGAGCGTTGAGGCGTGATCGTCGACCCAATCCACGAGCCGGTCGAAGATCGCGGGCCAGATCGTGGCCTCTCCCCCCTCGCCTATCGGCAGCCGGGCCATGTCCTCCACCGGAGCGACGACGGCGAGATCAAGGTTCTTCCGCATCCCCGCGTCCACCACCGCCACGGGCCGGCGCGCGCCGTTCTCCTCACGTCCGCCAAGGAACGCGGCGACGCGATCGAGCGGCGTCTGCGTCGCCGAGAGGCCGATTCGGATCGGAGGGACGACGGTCAGCGCCTCCACGCGCTCCAGGAGCAGCGCGACGAAGCTCCCGCGCTTGGTCGGCGACACGGCGTGGATCTCGTCCACGATGACGTAGCGCACCGTGCGCAGCATCTCCCGCGCCCGAACTGACGTCAGGAGAAGGTGAAGCGACTCGGGCGTCGTGATGAGGACATCGGGCGGCCGGCGCACCATTCGCTGCCTCTCCGACGCCGGTGTGTCCCCCGTGCGCACCGCCACGCGGATGTCCGGAACCTCCGTCCCCATTTCCTCTCCGCATGCCCGGATTCCGCGCAGGGGGACATCCAGGTTGCGCTCGATGTCCGCGGCCAGGGCGCGCAGAGGAGAGACGTAGAGCGTGTGCACGCCCGAGCGCGGCGTCCGCCCGCCCGCGCCGTCGGCGATCAGCTCGTTCAGCGCATACAGGAACGCGGCCAGCGTCTTTCCGGACCCTGTCGGCGCCAGGATCAGCGTGTGCTCGCCGGCGGCGATCTGCGGCCACCCCAAGCGCTGCGCCGGCGTCGGCTCCGCGAAGTTACGAGCGAACCACCGCGCCACGACCGGCTCGAACAGAGAGAGGGCGTCCATGACCCTCCGATTCTGCCGAACTGGGAAGAGCCGTCAACCTCTGGGTTCTCCGAACCCGGCGCATTGCTCTTGTTTCTCCCTATGATGCGTTGTATAGTGGGCCAACTACCCGAAACGGCAAACCCGCCGAAAGACGGGGGCGCAAAGCTACGGGCCTACCGGGTTACTCCCATGGCCGCCGAGCTGCCGAAGGAGTTGAGGTTGTTGGATGATCCTCAGGGGCCCATCAGGCCATTGTTTCTCTTCCTTCGAGCCTTCTGCGTCCCTTCCAGCGTAGTGGTGCCGTTCCGGGCCTAGCCTTTGACCTACGAGCTCGTGGGCCTTCTCCGGGAGGCTTCGCACGAGACGAGAGGGGCAGCGCTAGC
>CAZWQN010000011.1:0-26153 GCA_964635895.1 uncultured Thermotogae bacterium
GCCGGCGAAACGGTGAAGGCAACCCTTGCGGTCCTCCGGGGGTTCCCCGGCCCATGCGTCGTCGACGCCGACGCTCTCTACGCCCTGTCGAAAGATCCGGAGCTTCTTTCCTCGATGACTGCGCGCGGCCTTCTGACTCCCCACCCCGGCGAGCTTGCACTCCTCACCGGCGAGTCGGCCGGCGACCTGGATCACGATCGAATGGATGCGACGCGCTCGTTCGTCGAGAGCCGCGGTGCGACGACGATCCTCAAGGGGCGGCCGACGGTCGTCGGTCTGCGGGGCGGAGACCTCTACCTGAACCCGACAGGGAACACCGGGCTTGCCACCGGCGGGAGCGGCGACGTCCTGACCGGAATCCTCGCCGGTCTCATCGCCGGGGGTGCGTCGATCGTCGACGCGGCCGTCGTCGGCCCGTACCTGCACGGCATGGCCGCTGAGGCCTTCGCGTCGGACCACTCCGAGCGGTCGCTGCTTCCTTCGGACCTGGTCGAGCTCCTGCCGCGGGTCCTCCGCGAGGTCGAGCAGTGCGGCTGATCGACAGCCACGCTCACCTGGACGACCGTGCGTTCGACAAGGACCGCGCCGCGCTGGTCGCAAAGCTCCACGCGGAGGAAATCGGCGTCGTCACTGTCGGCGCCGATCTCGCCTCGAGCCGCGAAGCCGTGCGCCTCGCGGGCCGTCACCGAGAGGTGTGGGCCACGGTCGGCGTCCACCCGCACGACGCGAAGACCGTCACCCCCGCCGTGCTCCGCGAGCTGGAGGAGCTGGCGCAGCAGCCGAAGGTCGTCGCCATCGGCGAGATCGGCCTCGACTACTACCGTGACCTCTCTCCTCGCGACGTCCAGCGGAAGACCTTCGGCGAGCAGCTCGACCTCGCGAAACGGCTCGGGCTCCCGATCGTCGTCCACAACCGCGAGTCGACCGACGACCTGCTCGCGATCCTCCGCAAGGCGGGTTCGAGCCATCGCGGCGTCGTCCACTCCTTCCTCGGGGACTCCGAGCTGGCTCAGACGTTCCTCGACCTCGGCTTTTGCCTCGGGGTCGGCGGGCCGGTCACCTACCCGGCGAACAGCGCGTTGCGCGACGCCGTCCGCCGCCTGCCGCTCGAGCGGATCCTGCTCGAGACCGACTGCCCCTACCTCACTCCCGTGCCCCATCGCGGAACGCGCAACGAGCCCGGCTACGTCGAGCTCGTCGCAGCGGCGATCGCCGCGCTTCGCGGCGGCACTCCGGGTTCGATCGCCGACGCGGCGGCGCGGAACACGATCGACCTCTTTGGCCTTCGCGCGGAGGGTGCGTAGTTTCCCTGCGGAGGCCATGCCACCGCCAACGGAGAGAGGTGACTGCGCAGCACGCCGGGAAGGCCTGCGGTGTGCAAGACAAGTCGCTCCTTCTCGCACAGCGGGTGGGTCCGAGAGGGCGCGAGTGGCCGAACGTGGGGCGCCGACTTCTGTAGGGCGGAGCGTTCTGCCCTGCCCCGCCGCTCGTGGCGACCTCTCGGCTGGGGGCGTCTGCTCTCAGCCCCGCGCGGCGACGAGGCGCCTTGCTTTCTCGGTCAACACGGACAACTCGCCGCGCGCAATGGCCGCGGCGTCGACGAGCCATCCGCCTGCGCCCACGACGTCGGCGCCGCACTGCAAGAACTCAACGATCGTCCTGTCGTCGATCCCTCCGGTTGGCATGAGGCGCAAGAACGGCATCGGCGCCTTGAGATCCGACAGGTACTTGGGGCCGAGCCGAGCCGCTGGGAAGACCTTGACGATGGGCGCCCTCATCGTCCACGCCTGGTAGACCTCCGTCGGCGAGTAGGCGCCGGGCGAGAAGAGGAGACCCTCCTTCTGAGCGGCGCGTACGACTTTCGGGTCAAGGATCGGTGCCACGGCGAACGCCGGTTCGGCGGCTCGTAGAGACCGAACGTCCTCGACCGTCATGACGGTTCCCGCGCCGACCACGGCTTCAGGCACGGACTCCTTCACGCTCTTCATCACACGTACAGCGTCGGGCGTCGTGAGGGCAATCTCGATGAAGTGGACGCCCCCGGCGATGAGGGCTCGCGCGACGTCCACCCCCTGGCTTGCGTCGTTGAGACGCACGACGGCGACAATCTTCTCCGCCAGCATCCGCGCGAGCGTCTGTGCGTTGTCTCTTCCTTCTCTCACGTCTTCGACTCCTCTCTCAGCGCTCCGTGGATCTTGAGGCCGCCTTTGTGTTCGTCCCTCTGAAGCGGTCGCGTACGCTCCGCTCCATCAGTTCTGCCAGCTCCACCACACTCTCCGCCACGTACGTCGGCTCGACGCCGCTTTCCGAGAGCTCTGACCGCGACGTAACACCGGACAACACCAGTGCCGACTCCCCACAGAGGCGGTCGGCGGCCTCGATGTCGGAGTGCAGGTTGTCGCCCACGAATAGGTACCGTCCGCGCGGCGGCAAACCCCACGCGGCGAGGGCGCTGCGCACCGCCTCGACGTCGGGCTTGCCGCACCGCCACGTCGGCTCGAACCCCATCCCGCGGAAGAATCCGACGTACGCCCCGGCGGCTGGGCGGATTCCGCCTGCGCCCGGGTAGGTGGGGTCTTCGTTCGTCGCCACGAGGGCGGCGCCCCCGAGCATCGCTTCGAGCCCAAGGACGAGGCGATGTCGCGTCAGCTCACGATCCACTCCCACGGCAACGACGTCGACGCGCGAGTCCTCGACGACCTGGAAACCGTGGGCTTTGAGCGTGCGGCTCAGCTCCGCCGAGACGAGCCCCAACACGCGGGCGCCGGGCCTCTCCTCTTGGAGTCGTCGCAACAGGAGGTCCGCCGAGGTCGTGACTTCGTCCTCCTCCACGGCGAAGCCCAGCTTCGCAAGTCGTCGCGCGATCGTCGGCGACGTGCACTCCCCGTTGTTGGAGAGGAAGAGGCACCGACCGAACTGCCGCAGCGTCGCTACGGCGTCCGCCGCGCCCGGAATCGCGCCCTCTCCGCGGTAGAGCGTGCCGTCGAGATCGAACAGGATGGCGTCGTACGCAACCCTAGCGAGCATCGATCTCCACCTCGACGCCCTCCTCGCGGCCCGCCTCGCGCAGGTGATCGAGCGATGCCTTGTCGACTTGCTCGAGGCCGGCGACGGAGCACGTCCGGCCGAGGGCCTCGTACTTCGCGAGACCGAGACGGTGATAGGGCATGAATTCCACGCGACGCAGTCCGGGCACGCCGCGCGCAATCCTGAGCATTTTCCGCAGCACGTCCGGGGAAGTGTTGTACCCGGGGACGTAGGGCACCCGCACGATGAGGTCTCCCGAATACGCCTCTCGCAGCCGGGCGAGGTTGCGGAGGATGGGCGTGTTCGATTGCCCGGTACCCGCTCGGTGCTCTGCATCCTCTGGGTGCTTGAGGTCGTAGTACAGGAGATCCACGTGTCGCGTCACGGACCCGAAGGTCTCCTCGTCGGCGAAGCCGCAGGTCTCCATCGCTGTGTGAAGACCGTGACTCCTGCACTCCGCGAGCAGGTTCTCGGCGAACGCCGGCTGGAACAGCGGTTCTCCGCCTGTCACCGTCACGCCCCCGCCCGAGTTCTCATAGAAGCGGCGGTCTCGGTCCAGGAGGCTGAGAATGGACTTCACGGTCCGATCTTCCCCCACGATTTCTCGCGCCCCGGGAAGACAGGCCGCGACGCACCGACCGCAGGCAGTACATTTCGCTCGATCCGTCGCCACGCCGCCCGCGGGATCCATCGCAATGGCGCCGAGCGGGCAGGCGGGAACGCATCGTCCACAGGCGATGCAGCGGTTGCGGTAGTAGAAAAGCTCCGCTTCCCGACGTTGGGACTCGGGGTTCGCGCACCACGTGCACGAGAGGGGGCACCCCTTGAGGAAGACGAGCGCGCGAATGCCGGGACCGTCGCCGGTCGCGTACCGCTTGATGTCGAACACCCTGCCCGTCGTCATCCTCTGCTCCGTGCGCGCTCCGAACAGACAGGGCGCGACGTCTCATCGAGCCCCCCGCGCCCCGTCGTGACCTGCACCCGCAGCCTAGGCCTTCGACATGTCGAACTCGGTTCTGCGGATGATGTCCTCTTGCAGCTCGCGGTTCAGCGGCGAGAAGAACGCGCTGTACCCGGCCACGCGGACTAGCAGGTCACGATACTCCTCGGGGTCAGCCTGAGCGGCACGCAGCGTGGCGGTACCCACGACGTTGAACTGGATGTGGTACTGGTTCTTCTCGAACAACGTTCGGATAAGCGCCGTCACGCGGTCGCGACCTGCCTGCGTCAGCAGGGTCTCCGGACTCAGCCGGAGGTTGAAGATCGCGCCGCGCGAGAACCAGATGCTTGGCAGCTTGCCCACCGAGTTGATCGTTGCCGTAGGGCCGTTCTTCTCCGCGCCCGTAGCTGGGGATACGCCGTTGTTCAGCGGTTCTCCGGCCCTCCGCCCATCCGGAAGGGCTCCCACCACCTGTCCCATCGCGACGTTGGCGGTTACGGAGCTCTGGCAGTACGCGAAGCACGCCGGAATCGGCCCTTTCCCGTAGCGCGAGTTCTTGAACTCGTTCTGGTAGGTAGACCCGATGTAGTCAGTGACGGCCACCGTCCACTTGTCGGCGCGGTCGTCGTCGTTGCCGAACTTGGGCGCCCGGTTCTGAAGCATCAGCCGGATCTCTTCCCCCGTCGGGGTGGTGGACGCGTCTTCGAAGTTCGTATCGATCGCGTGCAGGAGCTGCTCGCCGGTCATCCATTTCTGCTCGAACACAGCCGCCTCGATCCCCGCCAGCGCATCGCCGGCCGTCATCGCGCCCACGGTGGGCCCGCCATCGGTCGAGTAGATCGACCCGCCCTCCAGGAGGTCCTTTCCACGACCGATGCAATCGGAGATGAGCGAAGCGCGGAACGGGTTCAGGTCGTGCATGATGTGCACTTCGTCGTTGACCTGCTCGATCATGACCTGAAGTTCCATCATGCGGTGGAGCTGGCGTTTGTACTCGTCCATCGCGTCCTGTGGGCTGGTGTAGCTCGCGAGATCCCGCCCGGGAAGGATCGTGACGCCCGTCGCGGGGTCTTTTCCGCCGTGGAGGCTCATCTCGAGCACCTTCGCCTTGTTGAGGCGCGGGCCCTTGCAGGCGAAGTCCCACTTGCCCGGGATCGACGCTTCGATGCACCCTACGGGAGCCCAGTTCCACAGGTCCTCCTGGGCGACGCCGAGGTTCTTCATCATCCGCATGACGCCGGGATCGTTGTAGAAAGCCGGTTGTCCTCCCGAGTGCTTCTGCACGACCTCGAGAGCGCGGCCCATCAGCTCGCGCGGCGTCCGCTCGAACCACTTCAGCGATACCGACGGCTTCGGCATAGCCATGTTCTCCGTGGCGTCCAGAACGATGTACGTCAGCTCGTTCGACGCGTCCTTGCCGTCCTTCGTCTGCCCACCGATGGCGAGGTTGAACGCCATGTGGTAGCCGGGGAAGAACTTGGCCCCAGCCCACGACCGCAAGATGTTCAGCTCGTTCACCTTGATGAAAAAGCTCTCGACCAGCTCAAGCGCCTTCTCCCGCGTCAGCTTGCCACTGGCCATGTCGCGCTCGTAGTAGGGCCAGAGGTACTGGTCAAAGCGCCCGAACGAGATGGCGATTCCGTTCGTCTCGAGCAGGATACCTAGATGGATGAACCAAACCGCCTGCAGCGCCTCCCAGAACGACGTCGGCGGGTTCTCCGGAACGTTGCGGCAGTTCCGCGCCATCGTTTCCAACTCGGCGCGGCGAGCCCTGTCCGGCTCCTTCTTCGCCAGCGCCTCGAGACGCTCCGCATACCGATGGGCGAATCCAATGACCGTCTCATTCGCCGCAACGACGGAGCTGAGGAACCACGCTTTCTTTGCTTCACCCGGCTGTTTCAGATTGAGCTCGGCAAGGCGCACCTTTGCTCGGGCGATCACGCCGCGCAGACCTTGCGGCAGAAGGACTCCGTAGTCGGGTAGCACATTCCCGAACCCGTTCTGCGTCACCCAATCGTCGTCGATCGCCCCGATGTCCCAGGCCTGTCGCGCCTCCTCGGGGATGAGCCCGCGCACGATCTCGTGGACAGTTCGCCCCTTCCACTCTGCGAGGATCATCAGGATCTCGGCCCTCGTCGCCTCATCGTAGTCGTAGGTGTCATTCGGGCGCTCGTAGAAGTGGTAGGGATCGCCGCGGAACTCGCGCTCGATCCACTCGACGGAGTACTCGGGGAAGACTGGCGCACCGCGGGGCGTGCTGGCCAGATTGCCAACAAGGAGCTCGCCGTCCCGGACGTAGAGGCTCATGGAACGCAAGACGTCCGTGTAGGCGCGGACGCGCCTGATGACGATCGGCTGGCCCTCTGTCTTCCGCATCGACTCCGTGAAGACCCGCGCCCGCTCGGGGCAGATCCTCGGCCTGGTATCAAGAAGCTCGTTTCGCAGCCTGTCCGTCCGCAGAGTCATCCCTCAAGCCTCCTCCGCTCATGCCAGGTTCGTTGGTCGGCCTTTCGCCACTGTACTGGAGCCACGGCACCGCTTCCACGCCCCTCATGCCTCTTCGGCCGCCCGCTGCACCTCACGGACACTCCGATTCTCCGTCAGCATCGCTCCTCTGCGGGCTTCGCGACGGCAATCCGCTCTTCCCACAGAATCGCGCCGGCGCGACGCGCAGCCTCGGCACAGACGTGCGCGCAGGCTGTCGGACCGCCAGCATCCTGCCAGGCTCTCATCTTGCTCGGATCGTCGCACGCCCAGCCCATCACCGCCTTCTGAATGTCGAAACACCGGGTACTTCCGTAGAAGGCGCGAATCTCGTCGAGGAAGCTCTTCGCCCTCCTGTTCGCTTCCTTGTACGCGTCAAGATTCGCGAAATCCTCGGAGGCGGTTGCCTCTCCAATCGCGACCAGGCCACCCAGCACGGCCCCGCACGTCTCGCCCGTCCCGCAGAGCCCGCCGGCGAGCACGGCGGCGGCGCGGAGCGTTGCGGGTTCCTGCTTTCTGCGATGCGTTTGGATGGCCCAGAGCGTGGACCGACAGCAGTTGCCATACCCCGCCAGGCTCGCGAAGGCGGACCACGCGATGGCATCCAGCACCTTGTCGCGGCTAGCGGGGTCCGTCTGGGGATCGTAGGAAGCCCTTCGGTCGGGCATCCACACCTGCTCTACGTTCGCCTTTCGTGACTCCATGATCCCTCCTCCAGCCTCCGCCGGACTCACGGGGTCCAACGATCGAGAACCTCTGGATTCACGACGTGCTCTGACCGTCCGCCCGAGAAGAGAGCTACGACGGTCTCCGCGCACGTTCGGTCCATGGCCTCCATCGCTTCCAGCGTATACGCGCCGATGTGGGGCGTCGCCAAGGCGTTCGGAACCTTGAGCAGAGGGCTGCTCTGCGGAGGTTCGGTGGCAAACACATCCACTCCCGCGCCTGCGATGCCTCCCGACGCCAGACACTCGGCCAGGGCCCCCTCGTCAATCAGCTCGCCGCGAGCGATGTTGATGAGGTACGCGCTCTTCTTCATTCGTGCAAGCTCATCGCGCCCGAGAAGATTGCGAGTCCCCTCCATCAACGGAATGTGGAGCGTCACGATGTCCGACGCCGCGAGGAGCGCGTCGAGGCTGACGTACCGGACTCCCGAGGTCGCGACGAGCTCGCCATCTTGAACGATGTCGTAGGCGAGAACCGACGTGCCGAATCCACGGAGACGGCGAATGACTGCCTTCCCGATTCTTCCGGTTCCGACCACGCCGACCGTGAGCCGACCGAGTTCCCTGCCCATGTACCGTTCCCACTTGCCCCGCCGAGTCGACTCTCCGGCAGGCACGATCTGACGCAAGAGAGCCAGCATGAAGGCCAATGCGAGGTCGGCCACCGCTTCCGTGTTCGTTCCCGGAGCGTTGGTTACGAGGATCCCGGCCGACGTCGCCGCAGGGACATCGATGTTGTCGACCCCCACGCCGTGCTTCTGGACAAGCTTGAGCGTGGGGCTGGCGCGCAAGACGTCCGCCGAGATGGGCTCGGCTCCCGCGATGAGCGCCACGGGCCGCTCGCGGGCGACGAGGCGCGCCAGTTTGGGAGCATCCAGCGGGCGCTCCGAATCGGGCACGCGCCGGACGTCAAATCCCCCCTGTCTCAGCAACTCCTCGCCGCTGCGGACGACCTGTCCGAACGACCGCGAGCCGACCAGAGCAATGCGCATGCGGTCTCCTACAGTTTCACGCCGAGGGCCCTGAACTCGGCCTTCGCCTTCTCGACCAGCGTCTTGTCCGGAAGCACGAACGGCAGCCGCGGGTAGCCCGCGTTGACGCCTCGCTCGCGCAGGATGGCCTGGATCATGGGCAACGTCGGGGCGAGGTGCATCACGTCACGCATCTTTGCCACCGTGTCCTGCAGCGCGCCCGCCTTCTTGAGATCCCCCTTCTGGGACGCCTCGAACAGCTCGATCACGGGCTCCGGGATCGCGTTCGCTAGACCGCACACCGCCGCATGCGCGCCCGCCGCGACGGCCGGGAGGATGAGGGCTTCCGTGCCGATCACCGAGACGAAGTCAGGCCTCTTGACCGCCCACATGAGGCGCCAGAACGTGATGATGTCGAAGCTCGAGTCCTTCAAGCCCTGGACGCCCAGGTCGACGAGTCGGGCCAGGAGCTTCGGCGTCAGCGCCACGCCGGTGGTCTTCGGGTTGTTGTAGATGTACACCGGGATCGACACAGCCTTCACCAGGGCGGCGAAGTGCCGCTCCACGCAGTCGTCGTTGAATCCGTAGTAGGTTGGAGGAACCGCGGCCACCGACGGCGCTCCGACGGACTCCGCGTGTTTCGCCAGTTCGATCACCGACCGTGTCGAGCAGCCGCCGACGTGGACGACGACCGGGATCTTGCCTGCAACCTGCCTCAGCACGTCCTCCGCGACCTGCTTGCGTTCCTCCCCCGTCATGAGCGGCCCCGAGCCGTACGTGCCGCAGATGTAGAAGCCCTGCACGCGATCTACGAGAAACGCGACGATCTCCTTCTGGGCCGCGGGATCGTAGTCCCCGTTCTCCCTAAACGCCGTCAGCAACGGGGGAATGATCCCTGTCAGCTTGCACTTCATGCTTTCCTCCCTGTTTCGTTCGCTTCGTTGGTTTCTTTTCCTCGATCAGATCTGCGAGCCCGAGACGCGCGAGCGTTTCGCGCGAGGGAATTCCTTGTTCCTGCGTCCACCCCCGTTCATCGTAGTAGTCGTCGAGCATCCGCTCCACGTCGTCCCGCGTGAGGGTCCTCGTCTGGAAGTAGTCCTCCATCTCCACGGTCCCCTCAGGCGTCACCATCGGACGGAACCATACGTCCGGGGCGCGGTCGTCGGCTCGCGTGAACCCCTCTCGAGCGTTCACAACTTTGGCAACGTTGCTGACCCGCTCGCCGCGCTCTAGCAGCTCGCCCGGCCCGATCTCCTGGCCCACGGCAGCGCCGTACAGCCGCGCCATGTCGTCGCCGAAGACGAGAGCCTGATAGGTGTAGATCGTGCAGATCCCTAGCCCGTTCTTCACACGCATCATGTCTTCCATGTGACTCGTGTAGCGGCCCACGCTGAACTTCCCCGCGTAGTCCGTCGGCGCGAAGACGCGGTGCATCGTCTCCTCGGAGAGGCCCCAATGCGCGACCTGCTCACGGAACTCCTCGACCGTCTTGTTGCGCGAGTTCGTCCGGGTGTGCGAGCCTCCGTGGTGCGGCCGTTCGCGCGTGAGGAACGTCATCATCAACGGATGGAATCGCGAAGGCCTCGCATCGTAGATGAAGTCGACCCCCTTGCAGATGCCCGCGTACCAGTACTCCTGCGGGTCGAGCCCGAGCTCTTCCTGCACCCGGTACCACCCGTCTGCGAGGACGTCGCCGATTCCTTCGCGGTCCGCGGTCATGCGGAACAGCTTCTCGATCGTCGGGTAGTCGCGGGACAACTGAATGCCGTCCTGCTCGTGCGGGATCCGGCCGGCGTCGGCCATCCGCGTCACGAAGTCGATCAGTCGCGTCGTCGTGTAGAAGTCGATGCCAGTGAACGAGTTCGCCTGCGTCACGAGATGGATCATCTTCCGGTCGTCTTCGACACCGAGGAGCTGGCCGGAGGTCGCGCTCTTGCTGTACGGGGATCCCAGGCCCGCTTCGCCTTCGAACTCGCCACTCGGGATCTCCCAGCGCAGTCGGCAGGACAGCGGGCAACTCACGCACCCGATCACAGCCTTCAGCGATTCCTTCCGCTTCTCTTCGCCATATAGCTCATCCCAGCGGTCCTTGGGCCACATTCCGGGGTTCTGCGTGTGCTTGAACGTGTCCCATCCCGCAGCGAGCCCGAGCTTGATCCAGTGGGCACGACGCGGCCACGCCGTCACGCGCGATACGAGTTCGCTCGCGACCGACTCGTATCGTTCGGGATCCGCAACGCGCACGCTCCCCGTGCCTCGGGCAACGATCGCCTTGACGTTCTTCGAACCGAGCACCGCGCCGAGACCTCCGCGGCCGAGCGAGTTCGTGCGATCGACAATGGCGAGCGAACTCCGCACCAATCGCTCGCCTCCTGTGCCGATCGCGAGGACGCCGGCGTCGTGTCCCTCGCGTTCCACGAGGCAGCGGGAGACCTCATCGATCCCCTTGCCCCAGAGGCTTCCGGCCTCCTCGATCGTCGGCCCTTCGTCGCGCACGACGAGCACGACCGGCCGCGCCGCCCTGCCCAGTAGCATGAGCCGATCGCAGCCTGCCCGCCGCAAGCCGAGCGCGAAGTACCTGCCCCCGCTCGTGCAGGACCCGACGTAGAAGCGATGGTCGGCCGACGCTTCGGTCGGGAACTTCGTAATGGCCGTGATCTTCGACGCCCCGACAGCTCTCGTCCCCACGAGGACTCCGGGATTGAGCACCACGATATTGTCCGGGGAGTACGGATCGACACGCGGGGGAAGACGATCCGCCATCTGACGCCAGCCGTACCCGGAACCTCCGAGGTAGGGGGAGGCCTCGTCGAGCGAAACCTCCTCGACCCAGGACCGCTCCGTGGTAAGATCGACGACCCAGGTCCTATCTGTCCACGCGCTCAAGGCGTTCCCCCTAGAACCGGACCTCAACCTTCGAGGACGCCACCTCGTAGGTCAGCGCTCCGTACGTGCAGGCTTCGACACACGCGGGCCGTCCGTCGCAGAGGTCGCAGGAAAGGGCGCGCACCATTGGCGCTGTCTTCTCCGTGATCAGATCTCGTTCGAGCTCAATGCAGCTCAGAGCAGGGTTGTACTCCCGGGTGCGCCGGAACGAGCATGCCAGCTGACAACTCCGACAACCTCGACATCGGTCAGGCCAGATCACCAGCCGCCCATTCCCCGTCGGCATCGCACCCCTTTTACCTCTGGATCAGTTCGAGCGCGTTTCCCTCCGGGTCGCAGAAGTAGGCGATCGTCCAGCCGTTGCTCGTCGTGCGGAGGCCCCACACTTCGACGCCGCGACTCTCCAAGCGCCGTTTCTCCGCATCCAGGTCGGCCACCGGAAGGCCCAGATGCGTGAACCCGGGTCGGTTGACTTTTCGATCGCCGCCCGCCGCCTCGGTCGGCAGGATCTCGACGACGGCTCCGCTCGCTCCTTGGAGGAACACGACGGGCGGGCGTCCCGCCTTCTCAATGCGGTTCACTACCTGCAGTTGGAGTACGTCCTCGTACCACTTCGCGAGCGCGGCGGAGTCCGCAGCGTACAGCCCAACGTGCTCAACGTTCATGTTCCTCCTAGGCGGTCTCCGCGAAGGCCGTCACCATCATTGCTTCCGCCTCTGGGAAGAGAAGCGGGATCACGAAGGCCCTCTTGAGCTCTTTCCCGAGCAGTGGAGCGAGGTTCGGGTCCTCGAGAACGAGGAAGCGCTTGCCGGACAAGAGAAACGCCGCGTGCACCGGGAACGGCGGCGAGGCGGCCCGGCCGCATGGGATGTTCTCGATTCCCATCGTGTCTGCCCCAGCGCAGCGGAGGTTGGGAAACGAGGCGAGGTATTGTGCCGCGTCTACAGAGAACCCGGGCTGTTTCGTCATGTACCGCTCCGGATCGCTTCTCCGGAACCGCGAGAACCCCGTGTGGACCAGCAGCAGATCCGCCTGCTTCAGACGGCTCTCGTAGGGCTTGAGGTCCTCCACAAGGATTTCCTCCTCATCCCGCTTTGTCAGCTCGATCAGCACAGGATGGCCGAAGATGAAGTCGGCCAGAGCGAAATCTCCAAGCCGCGGCCCCGCCTTTGATACGTGGAATGCCGTGTCGACGTGCGTTCCTGTATGGACAAAGGCGTCGACGAAGCTCGTGTTGTTGTAGGAGTTCCAACGGACGTCCCCCGAGGCGACGCCGGCTGGAGGTGGAGTCATCCGTGATCGAGGCTTCAAGTCAGGTCCGCGAATCCCACTTGGCATAACGACATTCGCGTTGTCGAGAGGGTACGAGAACTGGACAAACATCTACTTACTCCTTTCGCCCGCGTCGTTCGGGGACCTGTGGCGCGCCCTTCATGCCGCTCACGTCAGACCATACCACGCCCGCAGGCTCCTGTCAAGCTGTGTACATCGCATTACATCTTGACAGGACATCAAGATCACGCTATAGTGATAGAACAGGTGCGGGAATGCGGGTCATCCGCATTTGCCTACGATAGAAACGTCAGCTGCGGAGCATGTATGGCGAAGCTCGACATAGAAGGCGCGCTGGAGCAGTACGCAGGAAGCGAGCTCTCTTTGCCTGCCACGGAGTCTTCCATTCCTCTGTACTACCAGATCTATCGGTTTCTCAAGCGATTCATCGAGGAGGGCCCTCTTCAACAGGGCGAGCGGTTCCCTTCCGAAGAGGCAATCGCCGCGACGTTCGGTGTCAGCCGACCGACGGCGAATCGCGCCGTGGAGGAACTCGTGACCCGAGGGTGGCTGGTCCGTGAGCGCGGCCGAGGCACGTTCGTCCAGGACCAGCAACTCGGTTCGCTCTCCCTCATGAGCGAGAACTTGAGTCTGACACAGCAATTCCCGCCTGGAACGGTCCTTCAGACGACGCTCGTCAAGCGCGAGGTCCTTGCGGAAGACCCCGCCGGCTGCGAGCTCCTGGGGCTGTCGGATGGGACCCCCATTCTGAAGCTGCGCCGCCTCCGCGCCGTCAATGGGGAGCCTGTGATGGTGTGCGACTCGTACCTCGAGGCTGCCCGGTTTGGCGACCTGACCGAGAAGGCGTTCGTGCGCGGGAGCCTCTACGCGACGTTGGAGGAGAAGTACGGCTTCGTCATCGAGCGGTCGGAGCGTAGGCTCACTGCGCAGGAACTCGTTGACCAGGATATCGCGCTCCTTCTCGACTCGCCTTTGTTCAGCCCCGTCCTTCTCCTCACGGGGCTGACGTTCGTTGAGGGTGAGAAGCGCCCGTTAGAGCACATGGTCGCAACCGTGCGGGAGTGCATCTCGTTCGCCAATACGGTGTACCGAAAGAGCGGAACTGCGTCTGGAGTTCGAACCAAGAAGAGCGAAAGGCCTCAAGGGTAGCTCTATGGGACATGCATCCAGCGACACCGTGGCCGTCAACACCCTGTCTCAAGATCACGTTGCCCCGGCTCACGATGAACTCCTCATCGAGATGACGGGGATCTCCAAGCGCTTCCCCGGCGTGCAGGCGGTGAAGGATGTCGCTTTCGACCTCCGCCCCCGGGAGATCCACGCGCTTGTTGGTGCGAATGGTGCGGGGAAGTCGACGCTGATCAAGATCCTTGCGGGGGTGTACACAAGAGATGCTGGCGTCATTCGGCTGCGTGGCCACGAGACCGAGATTCGCAGTCCTCGTCATGCCCAAGAGCTTGGCATCGCCACGATCTACCAGGAGTACAACCTCGTCCCCGATCTCTCCGTCGCGGAGAACATCTGCCTGGGGCACCTTCCGAAGGGTTCAGGGCGCCTCACGCGCTTCACCGTGAGCCGGCGGAAGATGAACCGCCACGCCGAGCAGATCCTCAGAGACCTCCAAGTGGACATCCCGCCGACGACCCCGTTGCGCCGTCTCGGAGTCGCCAAGCAGCAGATGGTGGAGATCGCCAAGGCGCTCTCGCTCGAGTCGGAGATCTACATCATGGACGAGCCGACCGCGGCCCTCAGCTCCAAGGAAATCGAGGAGCTGTTCCGAGTCGCGAGAAGCATGCGCGATCGGGGCTGCGGCATCGTCTACATCTCGCACCGGCTGGAGGAAGTGGGGATGATCGCCGATCGCGTGACCGTCATGCGAGACGGGCAGCGCGTCGACACGTTGGCAGCGAAAGATGCACCGACCTCGCGGTTGGTCGAACTCATGGTCGGTCACAGCGTCGAGAGAGCCGCCCGCCGTCCTGCGTGCGCTGCCGGAGGCAAGCTCCTGAGCGTCGACCACCTGAGCCGCAAGGGGGTCTTCGAGGATGTCTCTCTTAGCATCTGCGCGGGGGAAATTGTCGGACTCGCTGGCGTGATGGGGTCGGGAAGAACGGAAGTCGCCCGCGCGATCTTCGGCGCGGATCACATCGATTCAGGAGAGATCTCCGTACGAGGTAGGCCGGTCCGGGTGAAGTCCCCGAACCAAGCCGTCCGCGAGGGTCTCTGCTATCTCCCAGAGGACCGAAAGGGATTGGGGTTGGTGCTTTGCTCGTCGGTGCGGGACAACGTCGTGCTGGCCTCTCTCACTAGATTCTGTCGGTTCCGCATTGCCGGGAAAGGTGTCCTCTTGGACCAACGTCGCATTCGGAAGGAGGTGATGGAGCGGGTGAAGTCGCTCGACATCAAGACGCCTGGAATCGGGCAGCTTGTGCAGTTCCTGAGTGGCGGCAACCAGCAGAAGGTCGTGGTCGCCCGCTGGCTGTGCTCGAGCGCGCGGGTCTTCCTGTTCGACGAACCCACGCGGGGCATTGATGTCGGAGCGAAATCCGAGATCTACAGCTTGGTCAGAACGCTGGCGGAAGAAGGCGCCGGCATCTTGCTCATCTCCTCGGAGGTTGAGGAACTCGTCAGCGCGTGTGACCGCGTCTACGTTCTGCGCCAGGGTCGTATCGTCGAAGAGCTGCCCCGTGATGAGATCTCAAAGGAGGCCATTCTTGCAGCAGCCCTCACCGGCACAGCAGGCGGGAATGGCGGCCGTCACCAGACCCACAAGGAAGGTCCGTAACGTTGTTAGGTGCACCAAGGAGGCAAGTACTATGAAGCGCGCGTTGCTGATTCTGCTGGTCGTCGGTTTGATCGCCGTGCCCGTGTTCAATGCCGCTGCTGCCAAGTACAAGGTGGGCTTCGCATGCATGACGCTCGCCTACACGTGGATGACCTATTCCTACCAGGCCATCGTCGATGAGGCGGCGAAGTACCCCGAGATCGAACTCATCGTAGAGAACGCTCAAGGGGACGCGGCTCGGCAAGTCGAGATCATGGAGAACTTCATTGCTCAGGGTGTTGACGCAATTCTGGTCAACCCTCTGAACGTGGACGTGCTCGTGCCCGTGATTGAGCAGGCAAAGGCTGCAGGCATCGTTGTGGCAACATTCGACCGCCGTGCCTTCAACCAGGATGCCACCCTGTTCCACGTCGGTGCGGATGACATTTTCGGCGGGCGGTTGGCGCTTGAATACGTCGCCAGCAGGCTGGGCGGCGTAGGGAAGATCGTCCACATCCTTGGTGAGCTCGGCTCCTCGCCCGCAATCAACCGAGAGATCGGCGTGAAGGAGCAGTTGGCTCACTATCCTGGGCTCGAAATCGTCTACGAGCAGAGCGGCCGCTTCTCGCCCGACGAGGGGCTACGCGTGATGGAAGACGCGATCACGGCCACTCGCCGTGACTTCGATGCGGTCATCTGCGCGAACGACGACTCCGCGCTCGGCGCCATTCGGGCACTGATCGATGCTGGCATCGATCTCGACACCGTCATCGTCGTTGGATACGACGGCGTTCCTGGCGGGCTCCGAGCCGTCATGGCGGGAGAGCTGGATGCAACGATCCAGTATCCGGTCGAGATGGCGCGACTCGCCATGGAGCAGTTGGCGAAGTACCTCATCTCCGGTACGCTCCCGAAGATTCTCGACTACGACATCCTTCCTTGGATGCTCGTGACCTCGAACATCTGGAGCGAGGCCGAGATGAACTACGACCTCTAGACCGAACTGCGGGCAGGCGGGGGAGCCTCCGCGGCTCCCCCGCCCTTGTCAAACCACGACGCAGCAAGACCACCGTGGAGCCGAAGGCTCAGGGTGAAGCAGAAGGGATATCGGGATGGGACAGACGAGTGAGACACTGACTCGGCGACTCGGCAGATTCGCAAGACACTCGGCGCAGACGCTCTTCAGGGAATACATCATCCTCTTCGTCTTTCTTCTCGTGTGCATCCTCATCGCGAGCGTTCGTCCCGTGTTTCTCAGCGTGGACAACATCTTCAACGTCATTCGCCAGGTGTCGATGATTGGCATTATGTCCGTGGGGATGACGTTTGTGATTCTCTCCGCGGACATCGACCTCTCCGTGGGCTCCGTCGCCGGCTTCTGTGGCGCCCTGACCGCCGGCCTCATGGTCCGCCAGGGACTGTCACCGCTCGTATCCATCCTCCTGCCTCTCCCACTGGCTGCGTTGATGGGATGGATGATGGGAATCGTCATCACGAAGGCGAAGGTTCACTCCTTTGTCGTCTCTCTCGGCATGATGTCCATCGCGCGCGGTCTCGCTCTTGTCTACACCAAGGGACTCTCGATCGGGAACGTCCCGAAGAGCTTCGGCGCTCTGGGCGGGGGAATGGTGGGGCCGATTCCCGTTCCCGTCATCGTGTTTGCTGCCTTCATGGTCATCGGATACCTGGTGCTGACGCGAACCCCCTATGGTCGGGCCATCTACGCTATCGGGGGGAACCAAGAGGCCGCACGACTCTCTGGAATCAAGGTCGACCGCTACCGGATCGTCAACTTCATGATCTGCAGCACACTGGCCGGTTTCGCCGGAATCATCCTTGCATCGCGCACACGTTCCGCCTGGCCGGCAGCGGCCACCGGATGGGAACTGGACGTCATCTCGGCGGTCGTCATTGGGGGGACGAGTTTCTTCGGTGGCCGCGGGGGCATGATCGGCACGCTCATTGGAGCCCTGTTCCTCGGGGTGCTTCGCAACGGCGCCAACCTGATTGGCGTGTCGCCGTTCTACCAGCAAATCCTCATCGGCGCCCTCGTCGTGGGTGCCGTTGTCATCGACCGACTAAGACAGAGGAAGACCGCATAGGAAGGGACACAATCCCAGTCGACGGCAGAGGGAGGGACCGTGACGAAGCTCAAGATTGGACTCGCAGGGGTGTGGTACGACTGCTTCAACGAAGCCTTGTCGAAGAAGCTCTACCGCGAGTCGGTGTCATCCCTGCGCACGCTGGGAAGCGAATGGGGCTTCGACCTCGTCGCAGCACCCGACGCGACGAATGACGTCGGGCTCTGTGCCTCGTTCTGCGGCGAACTGAAGCACGCGGACGTGGACATGGTGCTCATCCAATCCTGCTCTTTCGGAGCGGGCGAGATCGTGGCAGCCTTTGCCGCGCTGAACGTTCCCCTAGGCCTTTGGGCAATCCCTGAGCCGCACACGGAAGGTCCGCTGCTCCTCAACTCCCTCTGTGGCGTCAATCTCTACGCCGGAATCCTCGGCACGTACCTCGCGGAGCGCGGCACCAAGTACAAGTGGCTCTACGGCCTTGCCGACGACCGCGTATTCCGGGATCGGTTCGCCCCGACGGTGAAGGCACTGCACGCCATCAAGGCGCTCGACGGCGCCAGGTTCGCGAACATCGGCGGCACGCCCGAAGGCTACTACGACGTCTACTGGAATGACGGACGCCTGAGGTCGAAGTTCAACATTACCGTCGACCGGCACGAGCTGACCGAGATCCTAGCCCAGGCCGAATCGCTGCCCAAGGCGGACGTCCAGCGATTGGCGACACAGCTCCGCAAGGAGGTGCCCAGCGACGGGATCACCGACAGCGAGTTCGTGAAGCTCGCCCGCGTGTATGCTGTCTTCGAGCGATTGGTCGAGCGGCATGGATACACGGGAATCGGCATCGCGTGTTGGCCGCATTTTCAGGCCGCCTACGGGTTGACCGCTTGCACAACGCTCGGCCGCCTCAACGAGCACGGCCATGTAGCAGCGTGCGAGGGCGACGTCCCAAGTGCGGTGTCAATGGCCATCCTCAAGGCGATGGGAGGAGACCGGCCTGTTCTCATGGACCTCTCCGCCCTCGACCTATCGGACGACTCGATCCTTCTCTGGCACTGCGGCGTCGGCCACCCATGCTGGACCGAGAACTGCGTGCAGTGCCGGCATACGCTGATCCAGGCTGCGGACGATGCTGGGATGGTAGGCCCCGCGCCAGCGGCTTTCGATGCCGTTCTGAAAGCCACTCCGTTTACCCTCATGCGGCTGACCGACGGCGGCAACCGGCTCCTGCTCGCCACGGGAGAGACGCTAGGAGGCCGCAAGGTGAGTCCGCGCGGCACGCGCGGCTGGGCGAGCCACTTCAAGCTCAATGGCCAGGACCCGGCGTCCGCGATGGACCTGGTGAACACGGTCATGGTGAGCGGGTTCGAGCACCATTTTCCGCTCGCCGTGGGGGATCTGAGCGAATCCGTGCTCGAGTTCGCCGCGTGGATGGGCATCACACCGCTCGAGAAGATCCCGTATCGGAACTATCTTCAGACACGGTCCTGGTAGAGACACCTTGCGCGTCGAATCGGGCCGTCGGTCGTCTGGCTCAAAGAGGGGAGAAAAGGGGGATCCAGGATGAAGGGCGTAGTCGTCTATCGAGACGGTTCGTTGAAGGTGGAGCAGCTCCCCAAGCCGAAGTTCGGCGAATACCAAGCGCTTGTCGAGAATCTGAGCTGCGGGATCTGCAATGGGACTGACCTCAAGCTCATCCACGGGCAGTTCAAGGGGTTCGACACGTATCCTGCCGTCCTCGGGCACGAGAGCGTCGGTCGGGTCGTGGAGGTCGGCAAGAAGGTCACGTCCTACAAGCCGGGGGACCTCGTCCTTCGCTCGATCCTCGAGAAGGTCGAAGACGAGCGCTACGCCTCCGGCTGGGGCAGCTTCGCCGAGTACGGGGTGGTCGGCGACATCGAGGCGATGAAGCGGGACGGCCGTACGGATTTCTACGACATCTACCTCGCTCAGCAGATCGTGCCGAAGCACTTCAACGTCCATCACGCCGTCATGCTCATCACGCTGAAGGAGGTCTTGTCCGGCATCGAGAGGTTCGGCGTGGCCCGCAACCAGTCGGTGTTGATCCACGGGACAGGACCGGTGGGCCTGTCGATGGTGCGCTTTGCCAAGCTGAAGGGGGCGGCTCCTATCGTCGTCAGCGAACCCAACGCCGATCGGCGCGAACGCGCCTTGCGCTTGGGTGCCGACATCGCCATCGATCCGAAGGCCGAGAACCTCGCGGCTCGCGCCAAGGCCGTTCGCCCGGATGGATTCGATTACGTCATTGACGCCGTCGGCATCAACCGGCTGATGTCGGACAGCCTCAAGCAGGTCAAGTTCAACGGCAAGGTCGGCGTCTACGGCATTGCCGCCGAAACCCATGCCGAGATCGACTGGAAGGACGCTCCCTACAACTGGGCCATCCACTTCGTGCAGTGGCCCACGTTCCAGGACGAAGCCGCCGTTCACCATGAAGTGATCGCGCTCGTCGACGCCGGAGCGATCGACCTTGAGCAGTTCGTGACGCACGTCATCCCGCGCATGGAGGACTTCCAGAAAGGCATCGACCTCATCACATCGCAGAAGGCGATCAAGGTGACGGTCGACCTCAAGGGCTGAGGATCGGAGGGAGCGCGATGGGCAACGCGTTCTTGCTGGCACACGATCTCGGGACGACGGGGAACAAGGCGACGCTGTTCGACGAAGCAGGGAAGCTTGTCGCTTCCGCCTTCGAAAGCTACCCGACGTTCTACGACCAACCCGGCTGGGTCGAGCAGGATCCCGAGTCCTGGTGGACGGCCGTGTGCCGTGCTTCAGCCGGCGTTATGGCTTCGGCAGGAATCACGAAGGCCTCGCTCGCAGGGATCAGCTTCAGCGGGCACATGATGGGCTGCGTCCCGGTCGACGCAAGGGGCCAAGCCCTTCGACGCGCCATCATCTGGGCCGACCAACGCGCCTCGGAGCAGACGAAGGTCCTTCTCGCTCGAATGTCCCGAGAGGCCGTCTACGAAGTTACCGGGACTCGGCCGAATCCCAACTACACGCTCGAAAAGCTCATGTGGCTGCGCGATCGCGAGCCGTCCATCTACGCACGGACCCACGTCGCCCTTCAATCCAAGGACTACATCGTCGCGCGGCTGACGGGGGAACTGGTCACGGACTACTCGGATGCCTCGGCGACGAATGCGTTCGACCTCCAAGCCAAGGTGTGGAGCGAGGAGATCCTCGCGGCCGCAGAGATCCCTCGGCGGTTGTTCCCGCGGGCCGTCGCCTCCACGCAGGTCGTCGGACGCGTCCGTCATGCTGACGGCGTTGATCTCTCGGGCGTGCCGGTCGTCATCGGGGGCGGCGACGGCGCCTGCGCAACGGTCGGCGCCGGCGTGATCGAAGCGGGCGAGGGCTACAACTACTTTGGCTCGTCGTCGTGGATCGCCATGGCCACGGCCCGTCCTGTCATCGATCCCGGCATGCGCATCTTCAACCTCTGCCACCTCGTCCCTGACCTCTACATGCCCGTCGGCACCATGCAGAGCGCAGGCGGTTCGTACGACTGGATCCGAGACATCCTCTTCCCCGCCGATTCGAGCGTTCCCGCCGACGAGGCCTACGCGCGGCTCAACCGCTGGGCGGCGGCCAGCCCGGCGGGTGCGCACGGCGTGCTCTTCCTGCCGTACCTCATCGGAGAGCGTAGCCCTTACTGGAACGAGAACGCCCGCGGGGCATTCGTCGGTCTCGCTCGCAGCCACACCGTCGAAGACGTTGTGAGGGCGGTCCTCGAAGGCGTCGCGTTCAACCTGAACCTCATTCTCCACGCGCTGACCGAACAGGGGACCTCCCTACGCGCCTTGCGCATGATCGGCGGCGGAATTCGGAACCCCGTTTTGCGCCAGGTCCTCGCTGGCGTCCTCGGACTTCCCATCCAGTGTCTCGAAAGCGGGGAGTTCGCAACGTCGCTCGGTGCGGCAGTCTGCGCCGGCGTGGGAACGGGAGTGTTCGACAGCTTCCGCGTTGTCGAGCGGCTTTGCCCGATCGCTCTCACGGAAGATCCGCGCCCTTCCGACGTCGCGGCGTATCGAGCGCTCTTCCCCACTTTCGAGCGAACGTATCGCGCGCTCGAACCGGTTTTCGAGGAGTTGGCGTCGCTTCAGGGGGGTGGCGTGACCTCGTGAACGAATGCCATGAGGAGGATCGTGTTGCCACAGGCTAAGAGCGCCACGGTGCCCGAGACTCTGGCCGCATTCGCCAGCCGGATGATGACTGCGACGTTCTCTTCCGCGGCCACGCAGGAGGAAGCCGAGTCGTTTCTCCGCGGATTCGCAGCCTATCCTCCGGTGGACGCGGTCTTCGTCGACCAGCCCTGGGTCGAGTTCGCCCGCGAGATCCTCGCTCCGCAGGGTATCCGACTCGGAGTCGAGGCGGCCTACCCTGTGGGCAACGCGTCCACAGAGGCGAAGGTCGCTGCGATTCGCGAGGGCATTCGCCGCGGCGCGCAAGAGATCGACATCGGATCCTCGTTCTCTGCCATCAAATCCGGGCACTTCGACGACGTCGAGGTGGATGCCCGTGCCATGGTCGAAGCGGCCGAAGGCAAGATCTGGATGATGGTCGTTCCGGAGACGGCCATCCTGACGAGCGACGAACTCCTCCGCACGCTCGAGGCGTTCGCTCGCGCCGGCGTTCGCGGCATCAAAACCTCGTCAGGCTACGGCTGGAACACCCAGATCGAGCACGTCCTGCTCATTCGGCGGCGGTTCGGGTCTACGTTCCAAGTCGACGTCTCGGGAGGCGTTCGCACCCTTGAGGATGCGCTCGGCTACTTCGCGGTGGGGACGGACAAGATCCACGCAAGCCCCATCTTCCGGATCCTCGACGAAGCGAAGGGGCACTGGTCATGACTGCCTTCCCTCTCCAACCACTCGCCAAGCCACTGGCCGAGGTCGTCGACTACACCGATCTGCGCAAAGAGATCACGTACGCCGACGTCGAAGCTCTGTGCCTCGAAGCGGCGGTCTACGGGGTGCGCACGGTCGTCGTGCCGTCCGCCCTCGTCTCGCGAGCGGTGCGCCGCCTCGCCGGCGCGGCGCGTGTCTCTTGCCCTATCGCGTACCCTTTCGGCACGCAAGCCGCCGTCGTGAAGGCGCGCGAGGCGGAGGTCGCCGTCGCATCGGGAGCCGCAGAGCTGGAGGTCGTCCCCCACTTCGGTGCCCTTCGCGCACGACGATGGGAGGCCGCCGCAGCAGAGCTGGAAACCGTAGCCCGCGCGGCAGGAGGAGCGACGCTGAAGCTCGTCCTCGAGACGGGCATCCTCGAAGCCGATGTCCTCAAGCGTGCGTGCGCGCTCGCTCGTGACACGGGATTCGCCTTTGTGTCCAACACGGTCGGCTTTCGTCTGGTGTCGACCGAGCCCGGAACCGTGGGGTCTGCGTCGGAAGAGGCGATCGGCCGCCTCGTCCGATGGGCCGGCGGGTCGATCGGTGTGAAGGTCGTTGGAGGGGTCGCCTCGATCGCGGACGTGGAGCGTTGGCGGGTCGCCGGAGCGACGCGAGTTGCCGTCTCGGCCCAACGAGGGCTCCTCGCATCATGGGCGGAAGGAGGGGCACGGTGACGCACGTTCAGGAGATGCGCGAAGCGACGGACGAGTTGGCCGCGACGCTCGAGGTCTTGTCGAAGTCGAGCGCGGGTCCCATCCTTTCCGCTTGGCGCCGCTTCACGGCCGCTGCGCACACGGACGGAGCGTTGTCCCGCAGGCATAAAGAACTGATCGCAGTCGCCCTCTCGATCGTGAAGGGCTGCGAACGCTGCATCTCGTACCACGTGAAGGCGGCCCTCGCTCAAGGCGCCTCGAAAGAGGAGATCGTCGAGGCTGCATTCGTCGCGGTCATCATGGATGGCGGTCCGGCTTTGGCGCATCTCGGGCTGGTCCTGGACGCCATCGAGGCGCACAAGGGGGGCGAGAAGTGAAGCTGATTCTGATCTCGGCTGACATGGCGGACATCGAGCGCTCGTACGCGCTCGGCGTTTTCTGCGGCGTTGCCAGCAACCCGTCCCTTGTGGCGGAGGCCGGTGTGCCGTCGCCCCAAATGGTGAAAGCGATCCTCCGACTCGTGCCGGATCCTGTCTTTGTGCAGGTTTCGGGCCTAACGGCAGACGACATGGTCGCGGAGGGAACGTCCCTGGCGGAACTGAACCCCAATCGAGTGGTCGTCAAGGTTCCCGTCACGGCGCACGGAATCGAAGCCATCCATCGGCTGTCGCAGCAGGGCGCCGCGGTCACAGCCACGGCGATCTGCTCCTCCAATGAGGCGCTCCTTGCGATCCTCGCGGGCGCCAAGTACCTTGCGCCCTACATGGCCCGGATCTCGGACATCGGCGGAGATGGCTGCCGCGTAGTGGGCGACATCGTGAACCTCATTCGCGAGCGGGAGCTCTCGGCTGAGGTGATCGCGGCGAGCGTCCGTACCCCCGAGGAGTTCTCCCTGGCCTGGAAAGTGGGGGCCCACTTCGCGGCAGTGCAATCCTCGGTTGTATGGAAGATCTGCGCGAACCCCGCCGTGGAGGCCGCCGCGCAAGCGTTCTCCGAGGAGTACGCGGCGCGCTTCGGTAGTAAAACGCGCTAGAGAACGGAGAAAGGAGAGTCCATGATCACGGTGAAGTCGCACGGTGTCAGGGTTCCGGCCCTCGGGTTCGGCACCTTCCGCATGAAGGGCGAGGAGTGCACTCGAGCCGTCGAGAACGCCCTCGAGATCGGGTTTCGCCATCTTGACACGGCGGAGATCTACGAGAACGAGGTCGCAGTCGGCCAGGCCATCGCCGCGTCGAGCGTGGCGCGCCGGGACCTATTCATCACGACGAAGGCATGGATGGAAGACATGTCGCCGACGGGTCTGCGCAAGAGCCTTGACGGCAGCCTCAAAGGCCTGCGCACGGACTACGTCGATCTGTGGCTGATCCACTGGCCGAACCCGAAGTTCAAGGTGGAGGATACTCTCGCCACGATGCAGAGAGAAGTCGACGCGGGACGCGTGCGGTCCCTTGGAGTCAGCAACTTCCCGGTCGCGCTGTTCGAGCGGGCCGCCAAGGCGGCTCCGATCCTGTGCAACCAGGTCGAGTACCACCCGTACCTTGCCCAGGACAAGGTCATCGCCGCCGCGCGCAAGCACGACGCATTCGTCATGGCCTTTGCCCCTCTGGGGATCGGCAAGGTGCACGATGATCCCGTGTTGAAGCCCATCGGCGCGAAGCATGGCAAGACCGCCGCGCAGGTTGCCCTCCGTTGGTTCCTCCAGCAGCCGGGTGTTGGCGCCATTCCGAAAGCTTCGGGTCGTGAGCACTGCGCGCTGAACTTCGACGTCTTCGATTTCACACTCACGGACGCCGAAATGAAAGCCATCCATGGGCTCGCCCGCGGCGAACGGATGATCCAGCCAGACTTCGGGCCTATGTGGGACACCTAGAGCAGCCGATAGGAGAGGCCGCGCCGATGGCTCCTCTTCCGCGACCGCAACGGTCTCCCACGATCTATTTCATTGGAGTGACAACCTCACGGTCGTCGATCATGCGGGTCTTCCCTCGCTGGGCAGACGATCTGGGCCTCGAGGCTCAGATCGTCGGTGTGGACTTCGCGCTGCACGACGAACGCCAGGCGTACCGCGACATCGTTGACCACATCCGGCAGGATCCCCTCTCGATGGGCGCACTCGTCACCACCCACAAGCTCGACCTCCTTCGTGCAAGCCGCGACCTCTTCGATGAGCTGGGCCGCTACGCCACGCAACTTCACGAGGTAAGCTGCATCTCGAAGCGAAGCGGTCGTCTCATCGGGGAGGCCCTTGATCCACTCACGAGCGGCCTCGCTTTGGATGCGTTTCTCCCTGACGCTGCCTGGGGCAGCGGCTCGGGAGAGGCTCTCCTCCTTGGAGCGGGCGGATCCTCCCTTGCCCTCACGGTGAACCTGCTCGAACGCGCCGCCTGCGGCCGTCCTTTACCGGCGCGCATTGTTGTATCGAATCGGAGCCAAGGTCGCCTCGACGAGATGCGCGTGATCCACGCGTCCATGCCGACCGCGACTCAGTTCGAATACGCGCTCGCCCCTCTCCCCGAAGACAATGACCGCCTTCTCGCGCGTATGGCTCCACGTTCGCTGGTGGTGAACGCGACAGGGCTAGGGAAAGACCGCCCGGGATCGCCGCTCACCGACAAGGCGGTGTTTCCGCCAGACGCGTTCGTCTGGGACTTCAACTACCGGGGCGATCTCCTCTTCCTCGATCAAGCGCGACGCCAACAAGCGGCTCGCCGCCTCACGCTCGAGGACGGGTGGAACTACTTCCTTCACGGCTGGACGCGGGTCATCAGCGAAGTCTTCCACATCGACATCCCTACGGCGGGTGCTCGGTTCGACGCGCTGTCCGAGCTGGCACGCGAGGCGCGCACGTGACGCGAAAGGACTCCTCTATGGTGATGATGCCGTTCGGAACCCAGCTCGACCTGATCGAAGGAACCATGGAGGCTCCGGATCGGGTGGTCGTCCGCCGTGCCTCCGACATGCGAGGCCACTACAAGGAGAGCGATGCACTGGAACAGCTCATCGCTGGCGGTAACCCCGTTCACTACCGTGTCTACGAGAAGGCTATCCCTGAGGTTGCCGGTCAATTGCTCTTCTGCGTCAGTGTCCTGGAGCCCGGAACTGTGGGCGAGGAGTACTTCATGACCAAGGGGCACTACCACAGGGTCCTCGACACCGCAGAGACGTACCTCGCATTGAGGGGACGGGGGTACATGCTGATGAAGACGGCCCAACGGGATTGCGCATGGGAGTTCATGATGCGCGGCCGCATCATCTACGTTCCCCCGCGCTGGGCCCATCGATCCATCAACGTGGGCCGAGAGCCGCTTGTCTCGTTGTGCGTCTATCCCGCCCACGCGGGCCACAACTATGGAGACATCGAGACCGAGGGCTTCCCCAAGCGCGTCGTGGATCGCGAGGGATGTCCGACCTTCGTCTAG
>CAZWQN010000012.1:0-2119 GCA_964635895.1 uncultured Thermotogae bacterium
CAGCGGTTCTCCGCGCGCTCTGCGGTTCATTCTTCACTCCTCTTGAGCGTCTCAGCAAGGGCGTGGGCCGCTTGGGCAAAGCACTCGAACGGGGGCTCGACGAGGCCGGCGCCGACCATGCCGACGCCCGGCTCCCTGTGGGCGATGCCGGTGTTGATCGCGGGGAGGATTCCGGTGTCGACGACCTTGAGGACGTCGATCCCCGTGGGGGTGCCGCGGAAGCCGAGCGCCGGGATCCGGTACACGGGGCTCTCGGCGAGGGTGATGCGCCGCATCCTCCGTGTGGTCTCGAGAGCTCGCTCGGGGCTCCCGCCGACGAATTGGACGATGGCGGGCGCGGCGGCCATGGCGAATCCGCCGTACCCGGCGGTCTCGGTGATTGCCGAGTCGCCGATGTCGGGCGCGGCGTCGACCTCGGAGAAGCCGGGGAGGTAGAGGCCGGCGACCTTGGGCGCGGGCGCCGTGAACCAGCGGTCGCCCGTGCCGGAGGCGCGGATGCCGAACTCGGTGCCGTTCCGCGCCATGACCGTGACGAGCGAGCTTCCGAGCACATCGGCCGCGGCGTCGACCGAGCACTTCCCCGCCGGCATCGACAGGTTGAGGGCGAAGTGGTCGTTTCCGTTCAGGAACTCGAGGACGCGGGCGACGGCGTCGCCTGGCTCGGAGAGGCGCGCGAGGTGCGGGGCGAGCTCGCGGATGAAGAGCGACGTCGCGGCGCGGTTGCGGTTGTGGCCTTCGTCGCCCATCTGGAGCGCCTGGGCGAGCAGGGTGCGAAGATCGAGCGGTCCGTGCTTGCGCAACGCTTTGGCGAGGAGCGGCGCGAGGACGTCGCGCATCCAGCCGAGCCGGTCGATGACCTCGTCGGAGTACGCGCCGTAGCGCAGCACCTTGCCCAGCCCTTCGTTCAGGGTGGCGAAGGCGCGGTTGCCAAACGCCGTGTTTTCGACGATCCACACGGGCATCGTCGCCGTGACGACGCCGGCCATCGGCCCGACGGCCTGGTGGTGGTGGCACGGGTCGAAGCGGATCTCGCCCGACGCGGCCAGTCGCTCGGCGTCCCTTGCGGAGGCGGCGAGGCCTTCGTAGAGGAGCCCGCCGATCACGGCGCCGCGCATGGGTCCGCACATGCGTTCCCACGTGATGGGCGGTCCGGCGTGGAGCACGGTGTTCGCCGTCATCCCGGGGATGACGGCTTGGGCGATGCCGATTCCGATGAGCGTAGGTTGCGCGGCGAGGAGGCGCTCGACCGCGGCGTCGTTCGCGCGGGCCACCGCGTCGATCCAGCCGTCGCCGGCTTCGACTCTCAGCCCGTCGAGGAGACGCGCGAGTGCGGGGTCGCCGCCCGCCGGCGGTCGCCAATCGACGTCGACGACGGGGCAGCCGATGACGCGGAGCGCCTCGGCGAACGATGCAAGGCCGAGGTTGGCGACGCGAAGGCCGCTTCGGAAGAGGGCGGTCACTCGGCTGCTCGGCTCGCGGGTCATCGCGCAACTCCTTGGACGATCCGTGCGGCACACTTTGCAGCGATCGCGTTCGTCTCGGCGACGAGGACTCCGCCGGCTTCGAGGGCGCGTCGCTGGGCGTCGTAGCCCTGCGGGTCGCGGGCCGTCCCAGTCACGGACGCAATGACGGCCAGCAAGCGTCTCGCATTGCGAGCCGCCGCGAGCGCCTCCGTTGCGGCGAAGGCGAGGCTTCCCGCGGGGTCGGGGTGCGCGCCGTAGCCGATGACGCAGTCGGCGAGGACGACGGCGACCGAAGGATCCGCGCCGGCGGCAACTACGTAGCGGTCGCGGAGGTCGGGCTCGATCATCGGGTGAGGCCGCCCTACGGTGAACGCGTCGTCACCGAGGTCCCAGAGAACGTGGCCGCCGGCCGTGGCGTCGGCCGTGGCCGCTTCGGCGCCGACCCGGAATCGCTTGTCCGCGGCGACATTCGACCGGACCTTGAGCCCGGCGGCGCGGAGGATGGCCCATGCCTCCTGGCAGAGGGTTCCGCCGCAGAAGAGGCCGCGGACGAAGCGTTGCTCCGAGTGAAAGGCGAGATGCGGAGGCTCCGGCCGGCGAGTCTCTGCGGACACGTCGAGGCCGGCCTTCCGGCACGCGAGGCGCGCCGCCTCGTC
>CAZWQN010000012.1:2219-21779 GCA_964635895.1 uncultured Thermotogae bacterium
GCGCCAACGATGCCGATCGGTCCGCGCCGGACGACGTTGGCGAACCCGATCGGAATGCCGTTGAGGATGGCGGTGCCGCAGTCGGGACCCATAAGGAGGAGTCCGCGCTCCCTTGCCTCGTCCTTGAGCGCGATCTCGTCCTCGACGGAGACGTTGTCCGAGAAGAGGAAGACGTGGAGGCCACGTCGGAGCGCCTGGCGCGCCTCGCGGGCCGCGTACGGGCCGGGGACGGAGATGAGTGCCAGGTTGATCGCGGGATCGACGGCGACGGCCTCGGCGAGCGTCGAGGGTCGAGCGACGGTCGAAGAAGCGGGGCCCTGAGACCCCGCGAGGAGTTCCGCAAGATGGGCCCTTGCCTTGGCAAGCGCCTCTTCGGACGTCGCGTCGACGGCGATCACGAGGTCGGTGGGAGAGGGACGCTGCACGGTGCGGTCGAGGATGAAGCCGACGCGCCCCAGGTTCTCGAGGTTGGCTGGCGTACCCATCGCGACGACGGCCTTCGCGATCCCCGGAAGGTCCTCGAGCTCGCGGCTGATCCGGAGGAGGAAGACGGAGTCGAAGTAGCGGTTCTTCTCAACGAGGACGTTCTTCACGGCTTCGAACCTTTCTCGGCGAGCCGGGCGACGACGTGCTCGGGGGAGAGCGGAAGGGACGTGAACTCGATGCCGAGCGCATCATAGAGCGCGTTTCCGATTGCTGAGGGAACCGAGATCATCGGGTGCTCGGCAATCCCGCGGGCGCCGTACGGGCCGTCGGGCTGAGGGTTCTCGAGGAGGATCGGCAGCATCTCGCGCGGCAGGTCCTTGGCGGTCGGGATCTTGTAGTCGACGAAGCTCGGATTGAGAAGGCGGCCGTTCTTGTCGAAGCGGTAGCCCTCCCACAACGCCGAGCCGATTCCTTGGACCACGCCGCCGATGACCTGTCCGCGGGCGAGTCCGGCGTTCAACACCTTGCCCGCGTCGATCGCCGTGGCGATCCGCAGGATCTCGATCTCACCCGTCTCCGTGTCGACCTCGATCTCAACGCCGTGCGCGCCGTAGGTCCAGAACTGCGCCGGTCGCCCTTGGCCGGTGTCGGGGTCGAGGTGGGTGAGATCGTGGGCGATGAACCGACCGTGTCCGATCACCGGTCCGCCGATGGCGTTGCCGTTCGGGTACGTGTACCCGAGGGCAAGGTTCTTGTACGGGATCGCGCGCTCGGGCTCGCCTGCGGGGTACGCCGACGCGTTCTCGCAGACGATCTTGTCGACCGCGACGCCGAACACCTGCGCGGCGACGGCGCGGATCTGGCGCAGGCAGTCGGCGGCGGCGTGGATGACGGCGTGGCCGCCCATGTACGAGAACCGGCTGGCGACGGTCTGCCAGTCGTAGGGCGTGAACGCGGTGTCGCAGTCGGAGTTGATGTGGACGGCGTCGATCGGAAGACGAAGCTCCTCGGCCGCGATCTGGCGGAGGACGGTGTACGTCCCCTGACCGTAGTCCACGCCGGAGACGAGGATGTCGGCGGCCCCGTCCTCGTCAAGCTTGATGATCGCGGAGCAGGACGTCGAGGTCGGCATCGCCGGCGCCTTGTGGAGCATCGCGATTCCCTTGCCGCGGCGCTTCGTCGGCGCCGTGGGCTGCTGCGACGGCGTGCCCCAGTCGATGGCTTTCGCCACGGCGTCGAGGCACTCGGCTGGCTTGCCGTGGCCCGGGGTGAACGTCTCGCCGGTGATCGTCGCGTCTCCCGGCTTGAGCAGGTTCCGGCGGCGGAACTCGGCGGGATCGAGGCCGAGCTTCCGCGCCATCTGATCCATCGCCCGTTCGACGCCCCACAGCACTTCGAGGTGACCGAAGCCGCGGTACGCGGTGCCGAACACCTTGTTCGTGTAGACGACGAACGAGTCGATCCAGCAGTTCGGGATGGCGTACGGCCCGCCGCCGGAGTACGCGGCGGCACGGCCGACGTTGACGCCGTAGTCGGCGTACGCGCCGGCGTCCCAGACGTAGGTTGCCCTGAGCGCCGCGATCTTGCCGGCGCGCGTCGCCCCGATCTCGATCGTCGAGTAGAGGCCCTGGCGGGAGGGGAGGGTGTTGAACTCCTGCTCCCGGGTGGCAATGAACCGGACCGGCCTGCCGCCGGCGGCCTTCGACAGCACGTAGACGAGCGGCTCAAGGTTGAGGCCGGCCTTGCCGCCGAACCCACCCCCGACGTAGGGGACGTGGACGCGGATCGCCCCGTGCGGAAGGCCGAAGGCGACGCTCATCAAATGGCGGACGGTGTACGGGGACTGGCTCGACGTCCACATCTCGACTCGATCCCCCGGGAGTGCCTGGGCGATGGCGGCGTGGGTCTCCAGCGGCACGTGCTGAACTGGCGGGTTGTCGAAGCGAGCCTCGAGCGTGACCTCGGCCGAGGTCAAGGCCGCCTCGAAGTCTCCCTTGCGAATCTTCTGGTGGTGGGCGATGTTCGTCCGCGACCTCGGGAAGAAGACGCCGTCGAGGTGTGCATAGCTGCCGAGGTCGGGGTGGACGAGGGGGGCGCCGCTCTTCATCGCGTCACGGGGGTCGAAGACGGCGGGCGTCGACTCGTACTCGACGTGGATTCGTCGGCAGGCGTCGCGGGCCAGGTCGAGGGTGTCGGCGGCGACGGCGACGACCGGCTCGCCTTGGTAGCGAACGACGTCGCGGGCGAGGATCCGCTTGTCCTGCATGTAGAGCCCGAGCCGGACGTCGAGGTCCGCGCCGGCAAGGATCGCGCGGACGCCGGGCAGTCTCGTTGCTTCGGTGGTGTCGACTCGTACGATCCGTGCCGCGGCGTGCGGCGACGTGACGAGGGCGGCGTGAAGCATCCCGGGAAGCACAAGGTCGTGTGTGTAGCGCGCGGCCCCCGTGACCTTTTCGATCGCGTCGTCGCGGGGCACCGACGTACCGACCACGCGCAGCTCGCGAGTCACCGTCCACTTCCTTTCCTGGCGGATCCGGGCGGGCGAAGCCGCCCGCCGTCCTTGGCGACTTCTCCTGTAAGCATCGCGGCCGAAGGCCGAGATGCGACGCGGACCGCGGCGAGGATCGCCTCGTAACCGGTACAGCGACACAGATTCCCGGCGATCGCTTCCACGATCTCCTCGTCCGACGGATGCGGATTCCGCAGGAGGAGTCCCCTGGCGGACATGATCATGCCTGGAGTGCAGAAGCCGCACTGCACGGCGCCGGCATCGACGAACGCGCGCTGGAGCGCTGACAGCTCGCCGTCCGTCGCCTCCCCCTCGATCGTGTGGACGTCGAGGCCGTCCGCTTCCACAGCGAGGACGAGGCACGCAGTGACGGGCTTTCCGTCGAGGAGGACGGTGCACGCGCCGCACTCGCCGATGCCACACCCTTCCTTGGTGCCCGTGAGGGCAAGGCGGTCGCGGAGGAACTCGAGGAGCGTCATCCCGGCAGGGACGGAGGCGCGCTCGACGTGACCGTTGACGCGAAGCTCGATGTCGTGCATCACCTGCCGCCCCTTTCGTCCATCACGTCAGCCAAGAGCGCGCATAGGAGCACCGGCAGCACGGCGCGGCGGTAGGCGGACGACGCGCGGACGTCGTCGATCGGCGCCGTCACAGCGGCGGCGCGTCGAGCGACTTCGTCCGCGAGCGCGCTGCGCGAAACGCCCGTCGTGTCGATCGGATCGAGAAGAATGGGGGTGGGAGCGCAGCTGCCGATCGCCACGCGGAGGACTCCGCGGTACGGCGCGTACGCCGCCGCGGCGTTAACGACCGCCAGGTCGTGGCCGCGGATCCTCTGCTGCTTGCGGAAGGCGGTCGAGAGCTCCCCGTCGAGCGGCGGGATTCGCACGTCGACGACCAGCTCCCCCGGAGCAAGAGAGGTTCGCTTGACGCCCGCGAACAGCTTCGCCACAGGGACCGCGCGGCTTCCCTTGGTGCTCCGCACGATGAGCGACGCGCCGAGGACGAGCAGGATGGGCGCCATGTCGGCCGCCGGCGAGGCGTGGCAGAGGTTTCCTGCGACGGTGGCTCGGTTGCGGAGCTGGTACGTGGCGATCGAGAGCGCCGCAGCGCAAAGCCCTGGGTACGTCCTGCGCAGGTCGCGGTTCTCGGCGATCACATTGAGCGGAACTGCGGCTCCAAGGGCGACCTCGCCGTGCGTTGGCTTGACGTCCAGCGACTGCAGCTCGCTCATGCGCTTCACGTCTACGAGGACGGACGGGGAGCGCACTCCATTGCGCACGTCCACCAGAAGATCGGTCCCCCCGGCGAGGACCTCGGCACCGGCGCCCTGATCGGCGAGAAGGCGGCACGCTTCGTCCACGGACCTCGGGCGGACGTACTCGAATCGACCTAGCACCGCTCTACCCCTTCCTTCTCCACGATCGTGCCCAGCGGATCGCGACGCGCCGACCGGTGGGAAGCCCGACGCTGTCTGCTAGAGGATCATAGAGGCAGGCGCCCGATCTGCCAAGCCGCCTGACAGGATCACCCTGGGGACGCCGCTCTATGCGAGGAAGGTGAACGCGGTCATCTCGCCGGGGCGGAGGTACTCGACCTCGACTCGGGTGATCCGGAACAGGGCGAACTGCGGATCGTCGCTGCCGGTCCAGTACTCCCGCAGGAACGGGACCTGGCTCCCGATCGCTTCCCGGGTCGCTGCGTCGGTCACCGACGCAGCGAGGCCGGCGATCCGGAGGTAGCCGTTGCCGCACTCGGCGTCGAGGGGAAGGCAGAACTCGACGTTCGGATTCCGGCGCATCTGCCGAGCCTTAGCGCTCCGCGTGCCCGTCGCGATCCAGAACTTCTGATCGATGTTGAGCAGCGTGACGGGACGAACCCGCGGCTGGTGGCCCTCGCCCGTGGCGAGGTAGACGCACTGCGTCGGCTTGAGACGCTTCCAGGCTTCTTCTTGAATCTCGGGGAGTGTGTTCGGCATTTCGCCCTCCTCTCTGGGCACGACTTGCGGTTTCGTCCTACGGCCTTGCTCCCGGTCATGAGTCGGGCACTCCATCGACGGCCCGGCTAGCGATTCGCGTTGCGCGAGTACGTGGACGCCGGGGCGTCGAGCGCGTTCTCGGCAATGTTGAACCCATACTCCCGGATCCGGACGAGGCTGTCCATGACGATGCTGATCGCGGCAGCCGCTTCGGGCTGCTTGTCGGACGCCGTGCGCCGGGTGATCGAGAACAGGCGCTCCTCGTTCTCGCGCTCTCCAAGGACCTGGTTGGCGAGGTCGATGTCCTGCGTGGAGAACGCCGTCACCGCTCGCTCGAGAATCTCCATGGAGGCCTTGGCGCGAGTCTCGATCTCCTGACCGACGGCGGGGACGATGGGAGCTTCGAGGGCGATCGTCGCCTCGGAGATCTTCCCGGCGTGGTCCGCGACCCGCTCGAGCTGGTCGGCGACCTCGTTGTAGTGGAAGAACTGGAGGCGCGACAGGCCGAAGTCCTCCTCGAGCATCAGGTCGCGCAACAGGAGGCTGAACTGGCGCGCGATGAGGAGCGTGAGCCGGTCGACGTCGCTGTCGCGTTCGATCACGTCGCGGGCCAGCTCCTGGTCGTGGTGAGAGAACGCCGACACAGCGTCGAACACCATCGCACGGGTGATGTCGAACACCCGTCGCAGCGTCTTCTCGGCCGGGAAGTCCCGCACGTTGACGAGTGCGTGCAGGACGACGCGGCTCTGGGACTCGTCGAAGATCTCGAGTCCGACGAGGGCCTGGGCGACCTCGCGGATCATCCTGCGCTGCTCGGGGCCGATGCGTTCGCCGTGGATCTCGATGATGTCGAAGCCGACGATGTAGCGGGAGTAGATCTCGCGGTAGAGCCGATCGGCGCTCCAGTCTCCCAGGTCGACGACGCACTCATTCCGCTCGGACAAGGCCTCGGGAACGAGGAGCAGCGCCCCGGAATCGTTCGGCATGAGGGTCACCACGGTCCCCGGCCCGATCCCGACCCCGTCGGCCCACTCCTTCGGCAGCGTGACGAAGTACGTGGACCCTCCGGTCTTCTGGACCTTTCGCTGATACACGTCCGCCTCCTGGAGCCGCTGTCGTTTCCCTATGGATCTTAGGGGGTGATCTATGGAGAGACAACCAGACGCTATAGAGGGCCCACGACTCAGGTCTCCCCCGACTGCGGCCTCTACTTCGTGGGCTTCGGCGGAGGAGCGATCACGCCACTCTTCATCAGGACGCGCGTCTCTTCCTGAGCGTGCCGGATCTTCGTCTCGGCCTCGCTCCGCAGCTCCGCTTCTGTCAGGATGCGGCGGGCGATTCCCTGTTCGATCGCCTTCCGGCCGACGGCGACGGCCTCGTTGACGAACACCTCGGTCTCCATCATCGAGGGGACGATGTAGTCCTCGCGCAGCCCCTTCTCTTCGGCCGTTCCCGCGATGGCGTAGGCGGCGGCGATCGTCATCTCGTCGGTGATCGTCTTGGCGAACACGTCCAGGGTGCCGCGGAAGATGCCGGGGAAACCGATCGAGTTGTTCACCTGGTTCGGAAAGTCGCTGCGCCCGGTGCCGACGACGCGCAACCCGGCGGCCTCCGCGTCCCACGGCCAGATCTCCGGGATTGGGTTTGCCATGAAGAAGCCGATGCCGTCGCGGTTCATACGGCGCAGCCAGTCCTGGTGGATCGTGTCAGGGCCGGGCTTGGTGAACGAGATGACGACGTCGGCGTCGTCGAGGGCCTCGGCCAGTCCGCCCCGGACGTCGTCGCCATTCGTCTCGCGCAGCATCGCGCCGCGGTGCGGGAAGAGGTGCTCGAGATCGAGGTCTCGCGTGAGGATCGCCGTCGCCCCATTGACCAGCTCCACGACGCGGATGTTCCCCGCAGGGACGCCCGCCTTGATCAGCACGCGCACGGTGGCGGCCCCCGCCGCGCCGATCCCCAGTTGGGCGACCGTGACCCGGTCGAGGCGCTTGCCGACCAGTTTCAAGGCGTTCAGAAGCCCGGCGAGGGTGACGGCCGCGGTGCCCTGCTGGTCGTCGTGCCAGACGGGGATGTCGAGCTCCGCCCGCAGGCGGTCGAGGATCGCGAAGCACTTAGGCGTCGCGAAGTCCTCGAGGTTGATGCCCCCGAACCCGGGGGCGATCCACTTCACGGCCTGGACGATCTCTGCCTCATCTTGGGTATCGAGCATGAGGGGAATCGCGCCGACGCCTCCGAGGTACTTGAACAACAGGGCCTTCCCCTCCATGACGGGAAGCCCCGCCAGGGGCCCGATGTTCCCCAGCCCGAGGACGCGGGAGCCGTCGGACACCACAGCAACGGCGTTGGCCTTGTTCGTGTAGTCGAAGACCTTGCTCGGGTCCGCGTGGATCTCCTTGCACGGCGCGGCGACCCCGGGTGTGTACCAGATGCCGAGATCGTCGAAGCTCGTCACGGCGCACTTGAGCGTCGTCTCGACCTTGCCGCGGTAGAACGCGTGCCAGCCTGGTGCCCGCTTCCCGGGCAGCTTCGCTCGCTCGATCCGCTCTTCCGGAGTCAGCTTCTTCTCTTGGCTCATCGCTTCCGAGACTCCTTTCCCCGCCGCGGCGATGCCCGACCCGGCGCTCTAGCTCTCCCCGCGGCCCAGGGAGACAAGATCGAACGGGACGCCGATCCTCGCCCCGATCTCCCGCAGCGACTCGACCACGGGCTCGAGCACGGGAACGCCCTCCGCCGCGCAGCGCTCCGCGCGTTCGAACTCCTTCTCGCCGTGAATGTAGACCCGGTCTTGTCCGGGGACCTTGGCCGCGTCCTTCATCTCTCGGATCAGCCGGTCCATTCCGTCCTGGAACACGTCGAGGTCGCGGAGGCCATCGACCCGAAGAGTGAGGAAGAAGTGACCGACGTTGGCCGGGCAGTCGTCCGTCGGGCGGCCGACGCCGGGCCCCGACGCCGCCCCGGACAGGACCCCGGAGAGGATGTCGACGAGCAGGGCGAGGCCGTACCCCTTGTACCCGCGGAGGACGTCGGGGCCCCCGAGGGGCTGGAGGGCTCCGTGGTCGAGGACGGCGTTCGGATTCTCTGTCTCGTCCCCTTCCTTGGTGATCCCCCACCCCAGCGGGATGGGCAGGCCAGCCTTGCTGTGCACCTGAATCTTGCCCAGGGAGACGATGCTCGTGGCCATGTCGAGCACGAACGGACGCTCCTTTCCGGCGGGGACGGCCACCGCGATGGGGTTCGTCCCGAGGATCCCGACGCGGGAGTACGTGGGCGCGACGAACGGCTGCGAGTTGGTCAGGCTGACTCCGATCATGCCGTGGGGGAGTGCCATCATCGCGTAGTAACCGGCGACTCCAAAGTGGTTGCTGTTGCGGACGCTGACGATGGCGAGGGAGGCCTCGCGGGCCTTCTCGATGCAGCGGGACATGGCCCGGTGGGCGATGACGGGTCCGAGGCCGTTGCCTCCGTCCAGGAGGAGGGTCGTCGGGGTTTCGCGAATGACGCGAGTCGTCGACCCCGGGTCGGTGCTTCTCCGCTCCAGGCGCCGGCCGTAGTACGGGTACAGGCGGGCGATCCCGTGGGAGTCGATGCCGCGCTCGTCGGCTGTGACCAGGACGTCGGCGGCAATCCGCGCATCATCGGTCGAGACGCCGTAGTGCTCGAGGAAGCGCTCGGCGTACCCTCGCAACTCGTCAGCTCCGTAGAGCAAGGTTCCCGCCATTCGTGCGCCTCTCCCTTCCTCGCGACGGCACGCCGTCTCGTTGGTTCCCCCCGAAGGAGGTCGCCGTCCGGCGCGGCCCTCCCCCGCATCGGCTGCGGTTCGCTCCATGGTAGCGCAGGGCTCCTCGACGGACACAGGCCGCGGCGCTTCAGGGTCGATCGGCGTCGACCAGCCTCTCCTGCGCGGCGCGGGCGGTCTCTTCGTGAAGGTCCCGCCCCCGCGAGTCCATCGAGACGACCAGGGGACCGTAGTCGTCGAGGCGAAGAACCCAGACGGCGTCGGGCATGCCGAGGTCCTCCAGCCAGACGACGTCCTGGACTTCGGCGACGGCCCGGGCGCCGAGGGCCCCCGTCCCGCCGACGGCCGCGAGGTAGGCCGAGCCTCGCTCGACGAGCGCCCTCCGTGTGGTCTCTCCCATGCCGCCCTTCCCGATGAGAAAGGGGGTCGCGAAGTGAGCCATGATCGTCGGCGTTGTGGCCTCCATCCGTGCGCTGGATGTGGGGCCGAGCCCCGCGATCATCCAACGAGAGTCGTCGCGGCGGGCGAGCGGCCCGCAGTGGAAGATGGGAAGGCCCGTCGGGTCGAACGGCAACTCGAGGCCGTGCTTCGCGGCCTCGAACAGGCGTCGATGAGCGAGATCACGAGCCGTGAACACCACCCCGGACAGGCGAATGAGATCGCCGGCGCGCCACGCGGCAACCTGGGCGGGCGGGGCGGGCAACTCAATCCTGCGGATCATCCGACAACCTTCGTGCTTCCGTCCGGCGCGACGCGAACGACCGCGCGCCGGTCGGCCCAGCACTGCAGCGCCACGCCCACCGGGAAGGACGCCGGGTGCCGACAGGCAAAGTCGGCGCGGACGGCGAGCGCCGTGCAGGAGCCCCCGAGGCCCATCGGTCCGATCCCCGAGCGGTTGATCGCGGTGAGCAGCCGGTCCTCGAACGCCGCGGCGGCGGGATCCTCGTGAGGCGCGCCGAGCGGGCGGGCGAGCGCTCGCTTGGCCAGGCGCAGGGCGAGGTCAGCGGTGCCCCCGAGGCCGACGCCGACGATGACCGGAGGGCAGGCGCGCGGAGCGACGCGGACAACGTGGGCGAGGACGGCACGGAGGGCCGCGGCTGTGCCGCCGTCCGGAGGGACGAAGAGGAGGCCCGAGGCGTTCTCGCTTCCGCCTCCCTTGGCGACGTACGTGATCGCGATCTCGGCCCCCGGCACGAGGTCCCAATCGATCACGGGCACCCCGCGGCCGAGGTTCCCGACATTGCGCTCGGTGAAGGGGTCGACGGCGCTCGGGCGGAGGGGAATCGACTCGGTCGCGCGGCGGACGGCGTCGAGGAGCGCGGGCTCCACAGTGCCGAGCCAGGGACTTTCGGCGCCGGCGCGTACGAAGAAGACCGGAGTCCCGGTGTCCTGGCAGAGGGGAAGGCCGCTCTCCCGCGCGACGCGTTCGTTCTCGAGCATGGTCTCAAGGTTCAGCCGCGCGAGGTCGGACGTCTCGGCGTCGAGCGCGTGCCGCAGAGCGGCGAGGACATCCGCAGGGAGGGAAGTGGACGCGCGGCGGATGGCCTCGACCAGGACGTCGGCCAGGCGATCTCGTGTGCGTGCCGCTCCTCCGGTCTGCTTCATGGGTCCCATTCTGTCGGACGGCTCCCCGAGATTCCAGCGCGGCACTCCCGACCGTGCTTGGGGCGAGGGGGCGGGAGGGCCTGCCGCGCAGCCTGATGCAGGTGGCGAGCCCACGCGGGGTCACTCGCTCGACTTCCCGTGAAGAGCGGCGGGCGACGGGATAGCATCTCCGGACCGGCGGGGACGGCCGGCAACCGAAGGCGTTCCCCCCGGCGGCGATGACCCGTGCCGCCCGGGACGTCGACCCGTCGCCCATCGGATCGCGACGAAGAGGGTTCGGGAGGATGTATGAAGACGTTGTTCGAGAAGCACCCTCGATCAAAGGAGTCGCTGCTCGACATCCTGCACGAACTGCAGGACGCCGATCCCAAGCACTACCTGTCGGACGAGGCTCTGCGCGCTGCCGCCGAGCACGTGGGTGTGTCCATCGCTGAAGTCGTCAGCACGGCGACGTTCTACACGATGTATAGCCGCAGGCCCCGCGGTCTGCACACCGTCCGCTTGTGCGAGTCGCCTCCGTGCCACCTCGCGGGAGCGGAGAAGCTCCTGGAGGCCCTGGCGCAGCACCTCGGCATCGAGGTCGGGGGGACAACGTCGGACGGCGTGATCACGCTCGAAACATCAAGTTGCCTCGGGCTCTGCGCGGAGGCTCCGGCGATGATGGTCGACGATCGAGTCTACGGGAAGCTCACGAAGGAGAAAGCGCTCGGCATTCTCGCCGAGCTGAGGAGAAACGATGGCACGAAGTAGCCGCGCGGGGGCGGGCGAGACGCGCATCGTTCTTGAGAACTGCGGGCGCATCGACCCGGAGAGCCTGAAGGATGCCGTGGCTGCGGGGGCCTACAAGGCCATCGGTACGGCGCTGGGACGGGGGACGCCTCCGGCCGAGGTCACGGCCGAGGTCAAGCGGTCCGGGCTGCGCGGGCGAGGCGGCGCGGGGTTCCCGACCGGCGTCAAGTGGTCGTTCACGGCCCCGGGGGACGTGAAGTACATCGTCTGCAACGCTGACGAGGGCGAACCCGGAACGTTCAAAGATCGGCTGATCCTCGAGGGAGATCCGCACCGGGTCCTCGAGGGCGTCTTGTTGGCCGGGTACGCCGTCGGGGCTTCGAAGGGGTACGTCTACATTCGCGGGGAGTACAACCTCTCCATCCGGCGGGTCCAGAAGGCGATCGACGACGCGCGCGCGAACGGGTATCTCGGGCACTCCGTTCTCGGCTCGACGTTCGGGTTCGACATCGAGGTCAAGAAGGGGGCGGGCGCCTACGTGTGCGGCGACGAGACCGCTCTTATCGAGTCGCTCGAGGGTAAGCGCGGCTATCCGCGCATCAAGCCGCCGTACCCGGGGTCGGTGGGGCTGTGGGGAAAGCCCACGGTCGTCAACAACGTCGAGACCCTCGCGAACGTCCCTCCGATCGTTTCGCGAGGCGCGGATTGGTTCAAGGGTTTCGGCACCGAGAAGAGCCCGGGAACGAAGGTGTACACGATCATCGGTCAGGTGCGGAAGCCGGGAGCGGTGGAAGCGGAGATGGGGACATCACTTCGCACGCTCGTGGAGGGATTCGGAGGCGGGGTTCGGAGAGGGAAGCCGTTCAAGGGCGCCCTCGTCGGGGGCGCGGCCGGAGCGTTTGTGGCCGCCGACGCACTCGATGTCGCGATGGACTTCGACGCTCTCAAGGAGCACTCGGCGGTGTTGGGATCAGGAGCCGTCCTTGTCCTGGACGACAGCACGTCGATCGTCGGGGTGCTTCAGGAGATTCTGCGGTTCTTCCGGCACGAGACGTGCGGACAGTGTGTCCCGTGCCGGCTGGGAACGACGCAGCTGACCGAGATCATCGACCGGATCGCCGGCGGCGCGGGGAGCTCGGAGGACGTCGAGCTTCTCCGCTCGGTCGCCGCCATGATGAGGGACACATCGCTCTGCCCGCTGGGACAGTCGCCGATCGTCCCGATCGCGAGCGCACTGGATCGTTTCGGCGACGAGTTCGCCGCTCGGATCGGCCAGGGTGCGCCCGCGGGGCAGCGTTAGGCCGGGGAGGGGCAGAGGATGACGAACCCAGTGCGGTTGAAGATCGACGGAGTGGAAGTCGCGGCCGAGGCAGGGCAGTACCTCCTTCAGGTGGCTCGGGACAACGGCTTCGATATCCCGGGTTTGTGCTACCACCCGAGGGTGAGCATCAGCGGGGCGTGCCGGCTGTGCGTCGTCAAGATCGCCGGGCGCCCGGGACTCGTGCCGTCGTGCACCGTGCCGGTCGCGGAGGGCCTCGACGTCACGGCGTTCGACCCCGAGCTCGACGGGATGCGGCGGATGCTGATCGATCTGCTCTTGTCGGAGCACAACTGCGACTGCCTGACGTGTGAGTTCGCGGGCGCCTGCGAGCTACAGGAGGCCGCGTACCAGTATGGGTTGGACACCCGTTCCCGGCGGTTCGCGTCGCGCGAGCGAGAGCTGCCCGAGACCGACGAGACGTCGCCCGTCCTCGACTTCGACTCGTCGAAGTGCATCGTGTGTGGGCGCTGCGTGAAGGCGTGCAAGGAGATCCAGGGCAAGGGCGTGCTGAGCTTCGCCAACCGTGGGCTGGAAACAGTCGTCGTCGCTGGCCTCAATGCGTGGGGTGAGTCCGAGTGCGACGGTTGTGGGGAGTGCGTCCAGCTCTGTCCGACCGGCGCCATCCTCGACAAGCTCCCGGTGCGTCCGCCCAGGGTGTGGGAGACGACGTCCGTGCAGACGACGTGCTCGTACTGCGGGGTCGGCTGCCAGCTCGAGCTGTGGACGGCCGGCGGCCGCGTGGTGCGCGTCCGCGGAGCGGAGAGCGTCCCCAACTTCGGCTCGACGTGCGTGAAGGGACGATTCGGACACACGTTTATGACGCACGCGGAACGGTTGACATCCCCGCTCGTCCGCAGGGACGGTCGGCTGCAGCCGGCGTCGTGGGACGAAGCGATGGCCGAGATCAAGCGAAGGCTTGTGCCGATCAAAACGAAGCACGGGCCGGACGCCATCGTCGGCCTGGCCTCCGCGCGGTGCACGAACGAGGAGAACTACCTCTTCCAGAAGATGATGCGGGCCGCGGTAGGCACGAACAACGTCGACCACTGCGCTCGGCTCTGCCACGCCTCCACCGTGGCGGGGCTCGCCGCCGCCTTCGGATCGGGCGCCATGACGAACTCGATCGACGAGTTGGAGGGCGCTGGGTGCATCCTGGTGACCGGCTCCAATACGACCGAGACGCATCCGGTGATCGCGACCGTCATCCGGCGTGCGGTTCGGGAGCACGGCGCCAAGCTGATCGTGGTCGATCCGCGAAGGATCGACCTGGTGAGGGACGCGACGCTGTGGCTGCGGCAGAAGAACGGCACCGACGTGGCGTGGCTCAACGGAATGATGAACGTCGTCCTGAGCGAGGGTCTGCAGGACGAGGTCTTCATCCGAGAGCGCACGGAGGGGTTCGACGCGCTGAAGACGGCCGTGGCGCCGTTCACCCCCGAAGAGGTCGAGAGGATCACGGCGATTCCGGCGGACCTGCTGCGTCAGGCGGCCCGCCTGTACGCGACGTCGGGACCTTCGTCGATCGTCTACTCCATGGGCATCACACAGCACACCACGGGCACGGACAACGTCTTGTCCGTGGCGAACCTGGCGATGCTCACCGGGAACATCGGGAAGCCATCGTCGGGAGTCAACCCGCTGCGGGGCCAGAACAACGTTCAGGGCGCCTGCGACGTCGGGGCGCTGCCGAACCTCTATCCGGGGTACCAGCAGGTGAGCGATGCCGCGACCCGGGAGAAGTTCGAGAAGGCGTGGGGCGCCCGCCTCTCCCCGACCGCCGGCCTGACGGTCGTCGAGGCGATGAACGCCGCGGCGAAGGGAACGGTCAAAGCGATGATCATCATGGGGGAGAACCCCATGGTCTCGGACCCGAACCTGGCGCACGTCGAAGAGGGGCTCCGGAATCTGGAATTCCTCGTGGTCAGCGACATCTTCCTGAGCGAGACGGCCGCCCTGGCGGACGTCGTGCTGCCCGCGGCCTCCTTCGCCGAGAAGGAGGGGACGTTCACGAATACGGAGCGGCGGGTCCTGCTTCTGCGAACGGTCCTCGAGGCTCCGGGAGAGGCACTGCCGGACTGGGAGATCGTCTGCCGAATCTCCGAGCAGCTGGGCTATCCCATGCGCTACGACAGCGCGGCTGCGATCATGGACGAAGTCGCCGCGACGACTCCGATCTACGGCGGCGTGCACCATCGTCGCCTCGTCCCGAATGGGCTCCAGTGGCCGTGCCCGAACGACGAGCACCCGGGGACGCGGTTCCTGCACAAGGACAAGTTCAGCCGAGGGCGGGGCAAGTTCCATCCCGTCGACTTCATCCCGCCGGCGGAGCTTCCCGATCGCGACTACCCGTTCATCCTCTCCACGGGACGGATCCTCTTCCACTACCACACGGGAACGATGAGCCGGCGGGTCGACGCCCTCAACGCCTACGTCAACGAAGGCTACGCGGAAGTGCACCCTGAAGATGCACGCCGCCTCGGGCTCGAGGACGGTGGCCTGGTTCGCGTGCGAACCCGCCGAGGAGAGATCATGACGAAGGTTCGCGCGACGGAGCGGGTGGCGGAGGGGTCGGTGTTCGTTCCCTTCCACTTCGCGGAGGCCGCGGCCAACCGGCTGACCAACGACGCGCTGGACCCGAAGTCGAAGATTCCGGAGTACAAAGTTGCGGCGTGCGCGATGGAGAAGGTCAACGAGCGCGTGCGATCGTAAGGAGGGTGGTTCCATGGAGTTCGACTGCAAGACCCCGGCGACCGTCGCGGACAGCCTGACCCGCACGGTCTGCGTGAAGAAGACCCAGCAAAGCGTCCTCAACCTGACGATCCTCGGCATCTTCGCCGGGGTGTACATCGGGTTCGGCGCCCAGTTGGCGACGTTCGTCACGCACGATGCGGCGGCGTTCCTCGGGCTGGGGATCTCCAAGCTGATCGGCGGCGCGGTGTTCAGCGTCGGCCTGATGCTCGTGGTGATTGCGGGCGCCGAGCTGTTCACCGGCAACAACCTGATCCTGTTGTCGGTGCTTGATCGTCAGGTGAAGCTGCGTGGGCTGTTGCGCAACTGGACGATCGTGTACATCGCGAACTTCGCTGGCGCGCTGCTCCTTGTCCTTCTGATGTACTGGGGCGGGCTCTGGAAGACCGGCGGCGCCGCCGTGGGGGCGGCGGCGGTGAAGCTCGCGGACGCCAAGGTCAGCCTGAGTTTCCTCGAGGCGCTGGCGCGCGGGATCCTCTGCAACTGGCTCGTCTGCCTTGCGGTGTGGATGGCGGTGTCGGCGCGGGACGTCGTCGGCAAGATCTTCGCGATCTTCTTCCCGATCATGGCGTTCGTCGCCAGCGGGTTCGAGCACAGCATCGCCAACATGTACTTCATCCCGATGGGACTCGCGCTGAAAGGTCAGGGACTCGCCGAGGCGTCCTCCAACCTGACGATCGGGGGCATGTTCGTCAAGAACCTCATCCCCGTGACGATCGGGAACATCATCGGCGGGGCGCTCTTCGTCGCCGCGCTGTACTGGATCGTCTACGTGCGCCAGAGCAAGGGAACGGCCTGATCTCGGAGCGGGGTGGGAGGTCATTCTCCCGCCCGCCCGTTCGGGAGCCATGGAAGGCACGCGACAAACGGACGTCATCAGGGCCGAGGGCGCCGGGCTCGAGCGGGTTCGAGACACCCTCGTGCGGGAGGCGCGCATCGTGGTTCGCCTTGATGGACGGGAAGTCGTGGACACCGTCTGCACGCCGGGAGAGGAGCGTGAGCTGGCCGTCGGACATCTGGTCTCCGAGGGCTGGCTCGAGTCCGTACGTGACGTGGTCTCGGTTTCCGTGGACGCGGCTCTCTCGGAGGTGTCGGTGCGTCGCCGCGGGAGCGCGCCGCCCGGCGAGCTCGGGCCGGTGACGACGACGTACGAGACGTCGCGCTCCCGTGTGGCGGAGGCCGCAGAGCGAGCCGAGATCCGTCCCAGCCTGTTCACGGCCACGGGGGGCGCCCACACGGCCGCCGTCTGCCCGGCCGAGGGGAGCGATGCGGTCGCCGAGGACATCAGCCGCGCGTGCGCTCTCGACAAGGCCTTCGGAAAAGCGGTGCTCGGCGGAGTCGACGTCGGCCGATCGATCCTCTTCCTCACCTCGCGGGTTCCGCGGCGGTTCATCCAGAAGGCGGCCCGGGTCGGGATCCCGATTGTCGCGGCCGTCTCGGCCCCCACCTACGAGGCCGTCCTAGAGGCCTCGCGCCTCGGCATCTGCTTGTGCGGCTTCGTGCGGCCGGGACGGATGAACGTCTACAGCCAGGGCTGGCGCATCGGGGTGCGATGATCGAGGAAGCGACGCTGGCGATCCTTGCGGGCGGCGCGTCCCAGCGGATGGGACGGCCGAAGCACCTCCTGCCGACGCGGCGGGGCACGGTGGTCGAGCACCTCGTGGACACGCTGGCGCCGTTCTTCCGAGAGACGCTCCTCGTCGGCAAGGGAGACCTCCAGCCTCCCGGCGGGGTGCGATGGGTCGAGGACGCTCGGCCGGAGCGCAGCCCCCTGGTGGGCATCCACACCGCGCTCCACGCCATGGGTACCCCTGCGGCCGTGGTGATCGCGTGCGACATGCCGTTCGTCCTTCCCGATGTGGCGCGCGCTCTGCTCGTTCGTGCTCCGGGGTTCGATGCGGTCGTGCCCAAGGTGGGAGGCTTCTACGAGCCTCTCTTGGCCGTGTACCGTCGCTCCTGCCTCGTGGCGATCGACGAGGCCCTCGAGGCGGGCGTCTTCCGGATCGCGTCCATCTACCCGAACCTGCGGGTCCGGGAAGTGTCCGAACAAGTGCTCCGCGAGGTCGATCCGGACCTCGTCTCTCTCACGAACCTGAACACGCCGAAGGAGCTTCCCCTCTTGGCGAGGTTGTGAGGGCGCCGGCTCGTCGTCACCCCACTCCGCGGCGCGGAGGTGCGCATTCTTGCAGCGCGGACCGCGTCTGAGTACAAAGGGACATGGACAATCCGGGAGGTCCGATGGCACGTCGCGTACACCTGGAACCTTCGAGGACGCTGACCGAGTTCCGACTGCTCCCCGGGCTCACCGCGCGTGAGACGTCGATCGACCAGATCTCGCTTGCCAGCCCGCTCGTGCTCCGCCCCGACGGAGGGGTCATCACGCTGAAGACACCGCTTCTTGCGGCGGCGATGCAGTCCGTGTCCGGGCCGCGCATGGGCATCGAGCTCGCGAGGCTCGGAGGAGCGGCCGTCATCTACTGCTCTCAATCGATCGCCGACGAGGCCGCGATGGTGGCCAAGATCAAGGCGCACAAGGCCGGATTCGTCGAGCCCCGGACGGTCGGTCCGGACGTCCCGCTGCGTGACGTCGAATCACTGCGCCGGCAATACGGATTCTCGACCTTCCCCGTCGTGTCGAAGGACGGGCGTCTGCTCGGCCTGATCACGCGGCGCGACTACGACTCGCGGATCCACGCCGACGTGGCGGCGAAGGAGCGAATGGTTCCGCGCGCCGACCTCGACGTCGGCATCGGGATCACCGATCTCGAAGAGGCGAACGCGCTCCTCATCGAAGGTCACTGCGCGGTGCTGCCCATCGTGGATCGCGACGACCGCCTCTTGTCCCTCGTCTTCCGCAAGGACATCGAGGACCACCTCGACAACCCGGACCAGCTGGTCGATGAGGAGAAGCGGCTCCTCGCCGTGGCGGCCGTCAACACGCACGACTACAGGGACCGGGTTCCGGCGTTGGTCGACGCCGGGGTCGACGTCCTCGTGATCGACTCCTCCGACGGGCACACGACGTTCCAGCGCGACACGCTGGAGTGGATCCGTCGCCGCGCCGCGGATCTTCCCATCATGGGCGGCAACGTCATCACCGGCGAGGGATTCGATTACCTCGTCGCGGCCGGGGCGGGCGCGGTGAAGGTCGGCATGGGCGGCGGCTCGATGTGCATCACACAGGAGCAGAAGGGCACCGGCCGCGGTCTCGCAACCGCCGTGATGAAGGTCGTCGAGGCGCGCGACCGGCATCGAGAAAAGACGGGCGTTCATGTTCCGGTCATCGCCGACGGAGGCGTCGTGAACTCCAAGGACGTCGTGATTGCCTTGGCCCTCGGGGCCGACGCGATCATGATGGGTCGGTTCTTCGCGCGGATGGAGGAATCGCCCACGGAAACCGTGCGCATCAACGACCGGGTGATGAAGCCCTATTGGGGCGAGGGCTCCGCGCGGGCGCGAGAGTGGAGCCCGGCCCGCTATCGGCAGGCCGCCTTCGTCGAGGGGGTCGAGGGATTCGTCGAGTACGCCGGCAAGCTGCGCGACAACCTGCCCCTCCTTGTGAGCAAGGTGAAGGCCGCGATGTCGTCGTGCGGCTGTCGGACGATCGCTGAGCTGCACGCCAACGCGGAGCTCGAGCTCGTCTCGGCGCTCGCGATCCGCGAGGGCAAGGTGCACGACATCCTTCAGCTTGGCAGCGAGGCCGACTCGCTGTCGAGTTGGAGCACGTAGGAGGAGCCATGCGTGAGATCTCGCCCCTGGACGGGCGCTACGCTGCCGACGTCGGGCACCTTGGCGCGTACTTCTCCGAGTTCGCGCTGATGGCGGCCCGCTGTGAAGTCGAGCTGCGGTACGCCGAGGCCCTCGACCGAGCCGGTGTGTTCCCGAAGCTCGACCGGGCCGAACGGGCGCGAATCGAGGCCGCTCGCGCGTTCGCCGACGAGGACTACGCGCGGATCAAGGAGATCGAGTCGACGATCCGCCACGACGTCAAGTCGTGCGAGCTCTTTCTTCGCGAGAAGCTCAACCTGTCCCACCCGAACCGAATCCACTTCGCGCTGACGTCCGAGGACGTCAACAACCTCGCCTACGCACTGCTCCTGTCACGCTATCGGGACGAGGAGCAGCTTCCGCAGCTGCGCCGCCTCGTGGCCGGGCTCGCCGACCGCGTGACGCGCTGGAAGTCGACCCCCTTCCCCGCCCGGACGCACGGCCAGCCGGCGTCTCCGACGACGTTCGGAAAGGAGCTCGCGGTCTTTCTGCACCGGCTCGTGCGCCAGGGGCGGCAGCTCGAGGCCCTGCGCTTCCGCGGAAAGCTGTCGGGAGCAACGGGAACCTACGCGGCAGGCGTCGCCGCGCGGCCGGATGTGGATTGGCTGGCGTTCGCGGAGCGGTTCGTAACCGATCTCGGGCTTGAGCCGATCGCTTGTGCGACCCAGATCGACGACGGCGATGGACTGGCCGAGTACTTCGCGATCACGGCGCGCATCAACGGCATCGTCCTCGACCTCGAC
>CAZWQN010000012.1:21879-24995 GCA_964635895.1 uncultured Thermotogae bacterium
GAGGATCCGTACGAGGCCCTGCGGGGGATCACCCGAGGAAAGAGCGTGACCCTCGCCGAGCTCCACGCCTGGATCGACGGGCTCGGCGTCAACGCGCGGCTGAAGGGCGAGATGAAGCGGTTGCGCCCCTGCGACTACACCGGCGTTGCCGGGCCTCTCTGCGACCGCGTGGCGGCGGAGGCAGAAGCCTGGCTCGACCGGTAAGCGGCTCGCTCTCGTAGCTTGCGCCCGCGTACGCCTGTCCCCTCGAAGGTGACATCGGCTACGTCCTGATGTCGCCCGTGGGCCGTCCTCCAGTGTGATCAAGATCACACCCCCACTCGCCGGGGGTCACTCTCGTCCGTTCCCGTCCCGACTACGCTTGGCTCGACATCCGCCGGCACGCCGTCCGGTAGCCGCCGGCACGCCGTCCGGTAGCCGCCGGCACGCCGTCCGGTAGCCGCCGGCAGGGGTTCTGGGTACGAAGGACGTGGTGCGATGAACGATCGAACGAGACTGGGGAGGAGAGGGCTTCTGGGGGGACTTGCGCTTGCCGTCGTACTGCTCGCGGGGATCGGAGTCTCCGCCGAAGACCCTTGTGAGAAGCAGCCGGACCTGTGGTTCCCGGCGCCGGGCGTCGTCCTGTCCGGTGGGGTCACGTCGATCCAGGAGATCTCGGGCGACGTGTGCCAGGGCGGGACGGTGACGATCACCGTCACGATCGACAACCTGAGCTGCGGGAACGCGGGCCCGTTCGACGTGACGGCCTACTGGGACAGCACCGCGCACCCGATCCAAACGAAGCACGTCAACGGGCTCCCGGGGTGCGAGTTCGTGGAGCTGACGTTCACCTGGGACACCGACGGGGTTCCCCCGGGGTCGCACACGATCATCGTTCGAGCGGACACGGGCTCAACGGTGGCGGAGCTGAATGAGTCGAACAACGAGTACACGTTCGACGTGCTCGTGCGGCCGAACACACCGATGCTCGAGGCCTCGAAGCGGTACATCGACGTCAACGAGGGCACGGTGAACCCCGGCGACACGATCCGGTACGAGGTCGAGATCGTGAACGACGGGTGCGAGGACCTCGAGAACGGGTCCGGTCACGAGTTCGTGGACGAGCTTCCCGGCCTGGTCGAGCCCACGGGTTACGTGCAGGCGACGAGCGGCACGGCGGCCGTGGTCGGAACGACGATCGTGTGGGACGGCAGCATCCCGGCAGGCGGGTCGGTCACGGTGATCTACCGAGTCGTCGTCGCCGAGGACGCCGGCGTGGGAACTGAGATCTGTAACCAGGGACACGCCTACTGGGACGAGAGCGGTGACGGCGCGGCGGACGCCTCGGAGCCGACGGACGATCCGACGACGCCGGAAGACGATGATCCGACGTGCTTTACGGTGGAAGAGCCGATCGGGCCGATTCCTCTGTGTGGAACGATCGACGCCCCGAGCCTCTCCGAGTGGGGCGCTATCGCGCTCACGTCACTCCTGGCCGTCGCGTTCGGGTGGACGCTTCGGCGGCGGCGGGCAACGACATGACACGACGGGTCGCGACACCAAGACAGAGACCGGCATCGGGAGAGCCCCGGAAGCGGGGTCGTCTCCTCTCCACGGCCGCGGCGGTGGCCGTCTTCGTCGTCGCGTGGGCCGCGCTTCTGCAGAACGACGCGGCGATGGCGGGGATTCAGCGTGCCTTCGCCGTGGTTACGAGCGCCGTGCTCGGGCTCCTCGGGTGCGGAACGATCGCTGAGGGGACGGCGGTTCTATCCGACCAGTTCGGCATTTCCGTCGTGACGGCCTGCACCGGCCTGTTCGCCACGGGGCTGTTCGTTCTTGCCGTGCTGGTCTTCCCGGCCACGTGGCGGGCGCGCCTCGCCGGCTGCGGCGTGGGCGTGTGCGTTCTGTTCGTTGTGAACGTCATCCGGCTCGTAAGCCTCTACTACATCGGGGTGTACTGGCCGGGGGGCCTCGACATCGCACATCAGGTGGTGTGGCAGTCGCTGGTGATTGCGATCGTCGTCGCCATGTGGCTCCTCTGGGCGGGGCTGGCCTCGCCGAGGCGGAGACGGGAGGGAGAGACATGAGCCGGCTCGTTCGCCACGTCGGGCGGTTTCTCCTCTTGTTCACGCTCGCGCTCGGCGTGCTGACTCCGTTGTGGGGTCTCGCCGCGCCGCACTACGGCCGGCTTGCGGCCAGCGTGGCACGACCGCTCTTCCATATCGTGGAGTCGCCCGACGTGACGGTCGTAGACGCGGACGACGCAGAGGTGTGGATTCTCCGTCGGCTGGACGACCGCCGGGTCGCGCCGTTTCTGTACTTCGATCGGTACACGTTCTTCGCCGTGATCCCGCTGATTGCGCTATTCGCGGCGACGCCGGGGCTCGGAGTCCGTCGTCGTGCGGCGAGGGGGCTCGCGGGCTTGTTGATGCTGTTCGCCCTCCAGGTTGGATACCTCGTGGCGGCGGTGGAGTTGGCGTACGTCGCTGGAGGGCTCACCGCGAGCGGCGGGTTCCTGTCGAGAACCTCTGAGGGATGGCAGATTCTGGTCCGCGTCCTCTGGGAGGGCGGACCTCTAGCGATTTGGATCGCTCTCACGGCGGGCGAGTGGAGGCGGCTCTGGGGCGGCCTTCGCGAGCCGGAGCCCGCGCTCGAGATACAGGCGCGTGAAACGGTGGCCCGCGGGCAGCGAATGAGGATCGGCGGATTGGACACGAGGGAAGGAAGGCCAACGTGAAGCGAACAGGAAGAGCCGCCGCAATCGTCGTGCCTCTCCTCATATGCCTGTGCGTCACCGCCGCCCGGGGAACGGAGGCCGAGCTCTACTTCTCGGCCGACCGACGGGGCGAGTCTCGGGTGACGAGGGTGCAGGAGGGCGCGCAGATCTGGATCGTCGTCAGCGATCCGGATGAGGACATTGACTGCGATGTGCGCGACAAGGTGTGGACCGACGTCAAGGTCTTCGACGCCAAGACCGGGGCGCACATCGTGTGGAAGAGCTACATCGACGAGCACGGTGTCGACACGAACGGCGATGGCAAAGGGAACAGCGTCTTCTTCGGAGAGGCGGGATACGTTCCCCACAAAGGCCACTGGCCGGGCCCGACGGCGGGCTGGACCGGAGCCGACTTCCTAGA
>CAZWQN010000013.1:0-24761 GCA_964635895.1 uncultured Thermotogae bacterium
TCGCGTGGGCGAGCGCCCTCGTTGGCATTCGGCGGGAGAAGGCGTGCGCCGGCCGATAGCTCCGGCGGCGACCGGGCGTGAACCGCGGGCTTCAAAGGCTTCTCACCGCAGAGAGCGCAGAGCGGCGCGGAGGGATGGCAACCCGCTGTGCGTCGTGCGTGAGCTCCAGGCGAGTCACCTGACGAGTCCGTTCTCTATGCGATCTCGGCGACCTCCGCGGTCGTGGGCCGACCGCGCGAGAGCGAAGCGGGAAGTCTAGAGGATGGCTTCGAGCATCTCGCCGGTGAGATCGATCGGGTGTCCGGAGTAGCGGATGACTCCCTGGCGGTCGATGACGAAGGTACGCGGGATGCCGGCGTCGGGCCCGTCGAGCCCGTAGAGCTTCGTGAGCGGGCTCTTGCTCTTCCCGCCCGGCTCCCAGACGGAGAGGAACGCGTCGTATCCGCCGTCCTCGAGGAAGTCGATCGACGTCCGCTCGGCGGCGTCGGTACTGACGACGATGCCCACGACATCTTGGTCCGCGTACTCGCGGACCAGGGCGTCCAGGTGAGGCATGCTGGATCGGCACGGCGTGCACCAAGCGCCCCAGAAGTCGAGTAGGATCACCGACCCGCGGTGGTCGTACAGGGTGAGCGACCCGCCGTCGGTCGTGTGGGCGGTGAAGTCGGGCGCCGTCTCGCCGACGTGGGTCCCGACGGGGGGGCCGTCCCCGCCTGCCGTGATCGTAAGCCGATCGGTATCCTGCTGCCCCTGGTCGTCGGTCAAGGTCAGCACGGCCTCGTAGGTTCCTGCGGCTTCGTAGACGTGGTGCACGATCACGCCCACGTCGGAGCCCGTCTCTCCCTCCGAGCCGTCGCCGAAGCCGAGCGCGTACGTTGCGGAGGAGCCTCGTGCGAGGACGGAGTAGGACAGGTCGAACGCGATGTCGAGCGGCACGTCGCCCGTTACGACCGCGGCGGTGAGCACCGCGATCGGCTCTTGTTGACCCGTGCACCCGGCGAGTGCGCCGACGGCCAGCGCGAGCCCGAGGGCCCGGACGACAGTGCGGAGCGGTTGACGCTTCATGCTCCCAGCGTCGGCTCCCGTGGCTCGGGCCGCAACGACGCACGGGCGTCAGGCGATCGACACTCCTCCGTTCGCCTGTGGAGGCGCGTGTCCTTCGGGGTGAGAAGACGACCGCGACCTTGCGGGCGGCCGCTTGTCCGCGGCGAAACGCTGTTGACTCCGCATCCAGGGACCGCTATGATGCCCGATGTGATGGTGCCATGGTGCCGAAGCGACAACGCAACATGCCTCTTCTGATCTACATTCCTGTGCCCCGCTAAGGGGCGCTTCTCCGTTCGTCTGTCGACGCTTTCGAGTGGGAGTGTCTTGGAATGAGCGTTGCTGGCTTTCTGGCTGAGGAGAGAGCATGAAGAGGTACGAGAAACTGGAGAGGGACCCGGCCGTCCGAGAGCTTGGGGTCCTCGAGTTCTGGAAGCGGACCGACGCGTTCGCCGAGTCGCTTCGGAGAACGGAGAAGGGTCCGCGGTACGTGTTCTACGAGGGACCTCCGACCGCCAACGGACGGCCTCACTTCGGGCACCTGATGCCCCGCGTCTACAAGGACCTGTTCCCTCGCTACAAGACCATGCAGGGGTACTACGTGCGGCGCAAAGGGGGATGGGACACGCACGGGCTCCCGGTCGAGCTCGAGGTCGAGAAGGAGATCGGCGTCAACAGCAAGCCGGAGATCGAAACCTACGGCGTGGAGCGGTTCGTCGAGAAGTGCAAGGAGTCCGTGTGGCGGTATAAGGCCGAGTGGGAACGGCTCATCCAGAGGATGGGGTTCTGGATCGACCTCGAGAACGCGTACGTCACGTACACCGACGACTACATCGAGTCCGTGTGGTGGGAGCTCGGAACGATGTTCGACCAGGGACTCCTGTATCAGGGACACAAGACGCTTCCGTATTGCCCGCGGTGCGGGACCGGGCTCTCGTCGCACGAGGTAGCTCAGGGGTATCAGGCCGTCGTGGATCCCTCCGTCTTCGTCCGAATGCCGATCACGTCGGACGAGGAGTCGGCCTACAAGCTGGACGGAGCAGAGCGAACGTCGCTTCTGACGTGGACGACGACGCCGTGGACGCTGCCGGCGAACGTCGCGCTGGCCGTCGCGGCGGATGAGACGTATGTCGAAGTCGAGCAGGCGGGCGAGCGGCTGATTCTTGCGAAGGCGCTCTCCGAGCGGGCGCTCGTCGGCGAGGCGCGTCGGGTGCGTGAGATTCCCGGACGGGACCTCCTCGGAGTGCGCTACGAGCCGCCCTACCGGCTGACGAGCGAGACCGCGGCCCATCGAGTGTATGCAGCCGACTTCGTCAACATGGACGACGGCACGGGGATCGTTCACATCGCGTGCGCCTTCGGAGAGGACGACTACCGGCTCGGACAGGACGCGGGTCTCCCGTTCGTCCAGCCGGTGGATCTCGCCGGTCGGTTCACGGAGGAGTTTCCCCTCTGCGCTGGCGCGTTCGTGAAGGACGCGGATCCGGACGTCGTCGCAGACCTGGAGCGGCGGGGCCTCGTCTACCGGAGCATGCCATACGAGCACGACTACCCGTTCTGTTGGCGCTGCGACACCCCGCTCCTCTACTACGCGATGGACTCGTGGTACATTCGCACGACCCAGTTCCAGGATCGGATGATCGAGGAGAACCGGCGGATCTCCTGGTACCCGTCCCACGTCGGCGAAGGGCGGCTGGGCGACTTCCTCGCGAACCTCAAGGATTGGGCGCTGTCCCGCGATCGGTACTGGGGCACTCCCCTCAACCTCTGGGTGTGCGAGGAGTGCGGGACGGTATCGGCCGTGAAGAGCCGCGCCGATCTCGTCGCGCGGGCGACCGATCCGGAGAAGGCACGCGCCGTCGAGTTTCACCGTCCGTACATCGACGCGGTCACCGTGCGCTGCGACGCGTGCGGAGGAACGGCGCGCCGCGTCCGGTACGTCATCGACACCTGGTTCGACTCGGGGAGCATGCACACGGCGCAGTGGCACTACCCGTTCGAAAACGAGGACACGTTCCGCGACAGCTTCCCGGCCGATTTCATCTGCGAGGCCATGGAGCAAACCCGCGGGTGGTTCTACACCCTGCTCGCGACCGCGACCATCCTGCACGGCGAGGCGCCGTATGGGAACTGCATCGCCACCGGGCTCGGCCTCGACGACAGCGGCCTCAAGATGTCGAAGAGCAAGGGCAACGTCCTCGACCCATGGGGCTACATCGACCGGTTCGGCGCCGACTGCATTCGCTGGTACCTCTTCTCGTCGAGCGCGCCCTGGAAGTCGAAGCGGATCAGCGAGACGGCGGTTCAGGAGCCGCTGTACAAGTTCCTCGACACCGTGCGGAACACGTACGACTTCTTCGCGCTCTACGCGACGATCGACGGCTACGACCCTGCCGTGCACCGCACGACGGACGCGGCGCTCTCTGTGCTCGATCGCTGGATCCGGTCGCGTCAAGAGACGACGACCCGGGACGTGGTCGGGGCGCTCGACGCGTACGACATCGTCTCCGCGACGGCCTCGCTGGAGGCCTTCGCCGACGACCTTTCGAACTGGTACGTCCGCCTGTCTCGCCGGCGCTTCTGGCGCGGAGGGATGGGGGACGACAAGGCGGCCGCGTACGGCACCCTTCGCGAGGCGCTCCTCGTTCTCGCCCGACTCGTGGCTCCGTTCGTCCCATTCCTTGCCGAGTCCGTCTACCAGCCGCTCCGTGCCGCCGACGCTCCGGAGAGCGTGCACCTGTGCGCGTACCCCATGGTGAACGATGCGGCCGTCGACTCGGCGCTCGAGGCGGAGATGCGCCTCGCTCGATCGATCGCGGCGTTGGGGCACCAAGCGCGGAACCAAGCGCAGATCAAGGTTCGCCAACCGCTGGCGCATGCGGTGGGCGCAGCGCCGAGCGGTGCGGTGCTACGCGACGAAGTGCGGCGGCTGATCGAGAGGGAGCTGAACGTCCAGCGCGTCGACGTGGTCACCGACCTCGGGTCGTACCTGACGGAGACCGCGGTGCCGAACTTCCGATCGATCGGACCGCGACTGGGAGCGGCGGGGCCGCAAGTCGCGGCGTGGATCAAGGAGCAAGGGGCCGCGGCGTTGCGGGCGGCGTTGGCGAAAGGTCCGGCGACGGTCACCTTGGGCAAGCAGACGGTGGAGATCCGCCCGGAGGACGTAACGTTCGCGGCGACGCTGCCGGAGGGGTATGTGCAGGCCGAGGCCGGGACGGACCGCCTTCTTCTCGACGTGCGAATCGACGAGGAGCTGCGTCAACAGGGGTTGTTCCGCGAGGTCGTCCATCGAATTCAGGTGGCGCGCAAGGACGCCGGGTTCGACGTCACCGACCGGATTCGCCTCGCGTACGAGGCGGATCCTGCCCTGGCGTCGATCCTCGCGGAGCACGAGGAGGAGATTGCCGCCGAAGTCCTCGCGGTGGGCGTTGTCAGGAGACTCGCCGGGGACCACGAGCGTCGCGAGACGATCGAGCTGGACGGAGGGCGGCGCGTCGAGATCGGGTTGACCCGGGTGCGGGGCGACCAGGTAGGAGGGCGACATGTCGACGGCGATTCTCGGACTGCAGTGGGGTGACGAAGGGAAGGGCAAGATCACGCACCTCCTGGCGCGCGACGCGGACATGGTCGTGCGGTTCAACGGAGGGCCGAACGCGGGGCACACGCTGATCGACCGCGGCGTCAAGTTCGGGACCCACCTCATCCCGGCCGGTGCGTTCTACCGCGGCGTGACGTCGATTCTTGCGGGGGGAATGGTGGTGGACCTCGAGCTCCTCGCCCAGGAGATCGCCGCCGTGAGTGACCACCTTGGCGAAACCCCGCGGGTGCTCCTCGCCGAGAACGCGCACCTGATCCTTCCGTACCACCGCGCGCTGGAGGAGCTGGAGGGGAGTGGAGCCCACTTCGGGACGACGCGGCGCGGGATCGCCCCCGCCTACCGCGATAAGGTCGCGCACGTCGGCGTGCGCGCCGGAGACCTTCTCGAGCCGGAGAGGTTGCGCGAGCGCATCGCGCTGCGCCTCGATGTCCTGCGAAAGCAGTGGCCGGACAGCGAGGAGGTGCAGGGGTACTCGGCCGATCGGTTGGCCGACGACCTGCTCGCCGCAGGACGAAGCCTTCGCGAGGCGATCTGCGACGTGTCCCCCATCGTGGACGAGGCGCTGAGGAAGGGTCGGCGGGTGTTGTTCGAGGGGGCACAGGGCACGCTGTTGGACGTCGACTTCGGCACCTACCCGTACGTCACATCCTCCTCGACCATCTACGCTGGGATCGGCCCGTCGCTCGGCATCGCGCTCGCGCCCATCGAACGGCGGGTCGGAGTGGCCAAGGCTTACCTAACGCGGGTGGGCGAAGGCCCGTTTCCGACGGAACTCGAGGATCCCGTCGGCGTGGGGCTGCGAGAGCGCGGGGGCGAGTACGGGGTGACGACCGGCCGACCACGCCGCTGCGGCTGGCTTGATCTCGTGGCACTCACCTACGCGACGTCGCTGAATGGGGTCACCGAGATCGCGCTGACGAAGCTCGACGTGCTCGACGGGTTGGACGAGATTCGGCTCTGCACAGGGTATCGCCTCGACGGCCGAACCCTGGACAGGTACCCCCTGTCCGGAGACCGACTGGCGCGCTGCGAGCCGGTCTACGAGGCTATGCCCGGCTGGCGGGGCCCGTTCGAGAACCCCACCTCGCTCAACGAGCTTCCGAAGGCCGCGGCGGACTACGTCCGACGCATCGAGCGATGCGTCGGAGTCCGGGTCGGGATCGTCTCGTACGGCCCCCGGCCGGAAGACACGATCGGCACGACGCTTTGAAAAGGGTCCCCCACGGCGGCTATAATCCGCCCTCGAACCACCAACCTTGGAGGAGTTCCCACATGCAGCGGCAACGGACGTTTCTGGCCAAGAATGAAGAGATGGGGAAGACGTGGAATCGCGACTGGTACGTCGTCAACGCCGACGGAAAGCGGCTCGGCCGGCTTGCTTCGGAGATCGCCGTCATCCTCCAAGGGAAGCACAAGCCGATCTACACCCCCCACGTCGATACCGGCGACTTCGTGGTCGTGATCAACGCGGACCGGATCGAACTCACCGGCCAGAAGTGGGATGACAAGCTCTACCAGCGACACACGGGATACTTCGGCGGGTTGAAGTCGATGTCGTACCGCCGGCTCATCGGCCTTCATCCCGAGCTTCCCATCCGCGAAGCGGTGCGGCGGATGCTCCCGAAGTCGATCCTCGGACGGCAGATGCTTCGGAAGCTGAAGATCTATGCGGGCCCGGTCCATCCTCACGCGGCACAAGGGCCGAAAGAGCTCGAGATCTAGCTAGGAGCACCGGGCGGCCGCGGGCTTCTCCGCGAGACATTTGTCCACGAACCCCTAGACAAAGTCGGACGAGCACGTCGACACCGTTCCTTCTTCGCAGTTCTGGGCAGGGCTAGACTCCCCTCACACGTAGATGTGCTAGGGATCACAATGGGTGGTGGGGAGTGAGAATGTCCGATCGAACGCGCCGTACCGCAAGGTGGGTGGTTGCCGTCGCCGTCATCGCGACGGTCGCTCTGGGATGCTCCGCTCGGCCGAGGGTCGCTGTGTTCGTCCAGGCGGCCGCCGCCGTGCCGACGGCGGATCTAGAGATCCTGAAGAACTACGCCAGTCAGCGCTGCTCGGTCGTCGCCGGGTGTGACATCAGCGCGCAGGGGGACCTGATGCTCGCTCAGCGCCTGACGGGCTCGTACATCGGGAACAGCCTGACGGTCGAGGGGATGCGGCGCCTCGCCGAGGCGCTGAACGTGGACCACGTGATCATCCTGCGGATCGTTCAGTGGGAAAGCGAGATCTCGTACAGGCCGGAGCGCTCCCTCGTCCTGTTGGGAGCGACGTCGTTCCTCGACACCACGCTACAGATCCTCATCTCGCCGCTCGGCCTTCTATTCGGCATCGACAAGACCGCCACCGTGGGTCTGTTCGCCACCGTGTTCAGCCCGACCGGCGACATCGAGTTCACCACGTCGGTGACGTGCGAGGATCGTCCGCTATTCTCGCTCGTCACGGCGGATCCCGTAGAAGCCGCTAAGGATGCGATTGACGCAGCCCTCTACCAGGTTGCTGTGGCGCTGTAATGACGATGGAGACGGGAAAGGAGGCGGCTTGCAGCGTAATCGGTGTTACAGACTTCCCGGGGGGGGATCTGCTAAAGTGATGTTGCATTCCTGCTTTGAACACGAAGAGAAGATGAAAACGCCGACAAAGGAGGTAGCAATGAAGGTGCGAAAGGTCAATACTATTGGCCTTTTCCTCCTTCTGGCGGTGGTCGTTCTCCTACTTCCGACGACGGGCTTGGCACAGGGAGACGGCTTCTACACTGTCAGTCAAGGGGAAACGCAAGCTCAGATCGAGCCGGTGGCGAACCCGGTGGACGCAGTTGCGTTCTTCAAGATCACGGGCGGTCAGATGTCGACGGGGCTGGAGAAGTCCGGCGCCGCGGTCCTGTTCCTCTACCAGGACACGGCGGGGGGCACCCTCTCGCTGGGCGTTCTGTTGAGCGCAGCCGCTGGAACCGCGGGATCGACCACGATCACGCTCTCGGGTCTTCCGGCGGGCGCCAGCTTCCTCGTCAAGGATGACGCGTTCGATCGGTGGCAGATCACGCCGCCGACGGGAAGCGTGTCGTGGACCTGGCCGCAGGGACGTGGGGACGGCATGGCGCTGGGGCCCCTCGGCGCGGAGTTCGCGGTCACGCTGTTCCCGCAGTTCACGGCCGGCATCACGCGAGCCGTGTTCCTGTCGGGGAGCGCAACCAGCCCGACCGAGATCGAACTGAACCTGCTCGATCCGATCATTGTGTCGGGGACGCCGAACGAGCCGCCGCTGGTCGGATTCACGGTGAGTCCCGCGGATCGGCGCATCAACCAGCCGGTGACGTTCGACGCGTCGTCGTCGTTCGACCCGGACGGCCGCATCGCCAAGTACGAATGGGATTTCAACGGCGACGGCCTGTTCGACTCGACGACCACCGAGCCGACGGTCACGTACACGTACGCGACGAGCGGCTCGAAGAGCGTCACGGTCCGAGCCACGGACAACGAGGGTGCGACGGCGCGCTCGACCCTGAGCGTGTCGATCGGCGATCTCGCGGTGAGGGTCACTCGAACGATCTCCACCTCCGCGGCGCTCCCGGGGAGCACGTTCCTGGTTGTCGTACGCATCGAGCCGCAGATGGATGTGGCGGGCGTCGGCCTCCAGGAGAACCTGCCGGTGGGCTGGAAGATCAAGCCGCTTGAGAACGCGGGGGCCGCGTTCAAGCGCGCGTCGGTGCAGTGGGTGTTCGTCGATCAGATTCGAGCGAACTCGACGAAGATCATCTCGTACGAGCTGTCCGTGCCGCCGAGCGACCAGCTGATCGCCACGACGCTGCCGGTGTGCTTCACGCTCACGGGGACTTTCCAGTCCATGACGCCGTACTTGGAGCTGCCCGTTGAGGGAGACTCGAAGATCGAGATCTCCACGGCCCTGCCGCTCAAGGAAGCGATCGCGCACCTCGTTCCTCGGGTCGGACTCGACACGGAAGACACCATTGACCTCCGGCTGTCGCAGAAGATCGATCCTCAGCAGCTGAAGAGGGCGCTCGAGATGTGGCAGAACGACGAGGTTGTGCCGTGGACGCAGGGCTCGACCATCACCCTGGAGCAGATGAAGGAACTGGCGGCGTACGCCTACACGTGCACGCCCGTCGACCTGCCTCTTCCGCCCGTGCCCGCGGCCCGCATCTCGGCCGTGCGCACGATCGCGACGCCGGTGCCGTGCAACAACGTTCTCTTGAACTACTACGGGCCGGGTGGCGACAAGGCCGGGAGCACGTTCACCGTGAAGGTCGAGATCTGGGCAGACCAGGACCTCTATGGCGTCGGGCTGAAGGAAGAGGTCCCGACCGGGTGGAAGGTCATCCCGATCGAGAACGGCGGTCTCACCTACAAGCGGGCCCGCAATGAGTGGGTATGGCCGACGAAGCTGCCGGCGGGAACGACGAAGACCATCATCTACCAGGTCGAGGTGCCGCAGACCGAGATGATCGAGATGGCGGCAAGCGACCCGTGCTACGCGAGCAGCAACGATATCTACGGCGTCGTAGACTCGGCGCTGCCGTGTATGGAAGCTCCGGTCACTGGCGACAGCGGCGTGGACGTGAGCGACTGCCTCTCCGTTCTGGTCGCGATCTCGCGCTGGGACGTCGAACATGATCGCCTCGACATCACGCTGTCGGACCGAATCTCGTTCCAGCAGGTGCAGCGGGCCATCGCATTCTGGTTGGAGGACGAGGTCGTCCCGTGGACCTGCGGTGAGACCGTCGGGTACCACATGCTGAAGGAGATCATCGCCTACTGGCTCACGGGAACGGGCATCTGCGATCCGCTTCCTGTGATCCCCGACGGCCCGTGCGATCCGGATGCGTCGGTGTGCGACGGCTAGACCCGTCGTGCGGCTACGCTCCGTCGAGGGAGATGAGGTGTCATGAGAACGACCACCCGCACGGCGAGGGGGGTGCCCCTCGCCGTGCTCCTTCTCTTCGTGTTCTTCCTGGCGACCGCTTCGGCGGCGGCGTCGGCTGAGGGGACGATCCAGCTCTACCAGACGGTTGACCCGTCTCAGATCTACGTCGCAGGCATGGGGCAGTCGCCGGAGACGGCGGGCGTGACGCTCGTCGTGCAGGGCGTCGGCGCGACCGGGGAACGATTCCCGGTGGACTGCATGTTGGTGCTCGACAGCTCGGCCACGGCCGAGCTCGCGGAAGCGAAGCTCTTTGCCCTCGACTTCGTCGATCGCCTGGGGCCGAGCGACCGTGTGGGCGTGGTGTCGTTCGCCGGGACGGCGCGTATTGTCGTGCCGCTTGGCGCCAGCAAGGGTGAGGCCAAGACGGCGATCGGGGGCCTGGCGGCCGGGGACAAGTCGGCGCTCGGCACCGCGCTGGAGCTCGCGCGGCGAGAGCTGGCGCAGATGTCGCGGCCGGAGGCAACCCTGCTCATCGTGCTTCTCGCGGACGGACAGAGCAACGTGGGGTCCGATCCAAGAGTCGAGGGGGAGATTGCCGGAGGAACCGGAATTCGGATCACGTGTATCGGCGTTGGGACGCTGGTCAACCGGTCGCTCTTGGAAGGCCTGGCCGGGATGACCGGAGGAGTCTTCGCGCCCCGTCCATCGGAGTCGGCCCTCCAGTTGGCGATCGAGCACGCCTTCGTCGGAGTCGCCGCGTCGGAGGTTGTGGTCGAGAAGCGCATTCCTGCGGGGCTCGCGTGGGTCGGATCGACCCCGTCGGCAAGCCACGTGCGGGTGGAGCAGCACGGCACGACCACGGCCCGCTGGGCGCTGGGGGAAGTCCGCCTCGGCCAGGAAGTCCGCATTGAGATCAGACTTCGAGCCACCGAAAGCGGGATCCTGCTCACCGACGAAGGGTCGACGGCGACGTACAAGGACTTCCGCGGCATGGAACAGCGGATCGATGTCGCCGCGGCGCGACTGAACGTCGTGATGCCGAACCGCGCGCCGGAAGCCGGGTTCGACCTGGAACCGGCGGCGCCAACGACCGCGGACCCGATGGAGTTCCGCGACGCGTCGCACGACGCCGACGGCGACGAAACGGTCGTCGGCTGGGTGTGGACCTTCGGAGACGGCGCGACGAGCGACGAGAAGAACCCCGTTCATCGCTTCGACAAGAGCGGAACGTACACGATCACGCTGGTCGTCATCGACGATCGGGGGCTGGCGTCGAAGCCGATCGAGGGGCGGGTCACGGTGGGCAATGCGCCTCCGACGGCTGGCTTCGCGATCCTCGACGCTGGGACGCTGACCGCGGTGGCCCAGCCGCGCATTGGGGTCGAGGTTGTCTTGGATGCCAGCGCGTCGTACGACCTCGACGGTCGGATCGTCGCGTACGAGTGGGACTTCGAATCCGACGGCGTCATCGATGTGGCGACCGACTCGCCGGACGTTCCTTGGACATTCATCGGGCCTCTGGACTACGACGTGACCCTCCATGTCACGGACGATCAGGGCGGCAAGGCAGCGCTGCAGCGGACGATCGTCGCGGTGACGAGCGTGAGGGCGAATCGATCGATCGAGACGTGCTTGCCGGACGACCGCACGATCCCGGGCGCGGTCGTGACGGTCACGCTGGCGTTGCGCGCGAACACGACCCTGAACGGCCTCGCCGTGAGCGAGACGCTGCCGGCCGGGTGGGCATTCCGCTCCGTGGAGACGGACGGCGCGACCCTTCGCCAGAGTGGAACGACGATGGAGTGGCTGTTCGTCGAGAAGTTCACCGGGACGGGCGCAGACTCGCAGCGCGAGATCCGGTACACCCTGACGGCCCCGACGGCGGCGCCGAAGGCCGACAGCGAGCCGGTGTCGATCCGGGGCGCGGTGAGCAGCTCGTCGCCGCGGCTCCTCCAGACGATCATCGGGGATGACCGCATCACGGTCGAGAAATACCTGGCAGTCCCGGTGGTCATCTCGCGCTGGAATGCGGAGACCTCCGCGATCGACCTCTGTCTGAGGGAGCTGATCACCTTCGACCAGATCCAGTACGCCGTGTCGCTCTGGCTGTCCGGGGCGGCGGTCCCGTATACGAACAACGCCAAGGTCGATCTGGCGACCCTGAATGACCTGATTGCGTATTGGCTGACCGGAAGCTCGGTGCACGATCCGCTTCCGTAGGGGAACGGGTTGCCGCCGGGTGCGATGAAGAGGGAGGGGGCCATGAACAAGATCCAACGTGTGTGGGTTGCCGCAGCGGCGATCGTCATCGCCGTTTCGTGGATGGCGACGGCGGCGTGGAAGGCGGACTTTACGCCGTCCACCTACAACCCGGGCGTAGGGGAAGCTGTTAGCTTCGCGGTCTGCGCGTCATGCTTGTCGAGCGAGACGTACACCTACCGCTGGGACTGGAACGGGGACGGCGTCGTGGACCTCGAAACGCGGGATCCCGTGGCGACCCACGCGTACGCCACGGCGGGCTACTACGAAGCGGAGCTCGTGATCGTCGCCGGCACGGGACTCCGCGACACGTGCCGCAAGGGAATCTTGGTGGGAGCGGTTCCCGCCTTCGCCGTGCGAGACGTGCTGGCGCAGGACGACGGAACGCTGCTCGTGGTTGTGACGGTGCGCACGGTCGATGCCATCCCGGGCGGGCTTGGGTTCGAGGAGCGAGTTCCTCAGGGGTGGCAGGTGAGCCTTGAGGAGACGGCCGGAACCATGCTCTCCGGCATCGAGTCGCAGAGTCGGACGGTGTACGCGCAGTGGGCCGCCGTCGACGCGGGGGCGGAGATGGTGTTCACGTACCGCCTCTCGATGTACGCAGGGTACGCCGCCTCCGCGATGCAGCTCTCGGGCGAGCTTCGAGGCTACGTTGGCGGCGTAAGGTTCGTAGCCACGATCTGCGGGGCCACGCGTCTTCCATCGTAGACGGATCTAGGGCGACGGGGATCTGTGATGGGCGGACGTCCCCTCGGGGACGTCCGCTTCCTGTTTTTCGCCCCGCGAAGAAGCGGCTGCCGGCCGGCGGGCCGCCGCCAGAAGCGTGATCGCCAGGGCGAGAAGCAGAACGGAGAAGCCGAGAGCTACGGGAAACGTCAGGGCGACAGGCAGCGCGCGGCTGCCCACGGCGGTAGCGACCGCCGCTCCGCCGATCCCGGTGACCGCGGCCGTGTACCGGAGGACGGCCGATCGCGGCACGAACGCGGAGAAGCGAGACATGCTCCGCAAGACGACCGTGGCATCCCACGCGAAGAGCGCCAGCGGGAGGCCGACAAGACCAAACGGCCGCGTTGCATCGGCGGCGGCAAGCACGACACACCCCCCAACACACAAGAGCATCGGCAGGACGTGAATCCGGCTCGCAGGACGCCAGAGGGCGAGGAGGACCCACAACGCCGCGCCGATGCCCGTCGGGAGCACCACAGCCGGCAGGTGGGCAAGCGCGGCGCCGCCCACCGCGAGCCCCGATGCGACGGCGGTGAGGGTTACGACCACCCACCTCATGCGCGCCTCCTCCCGCCGTCACGCTCGAGGCGCGCTCGGTGGAGGGCGACGGAGAGCGGCTCCTCCGTGTCCCAGGCAAGCACACGTACGCCTCCGCGGCGCATCTGGCGGACCACCGTGTCGCGGCGCATCTCGCGGATGCGCAGCCCGAGGGCGAGGGCGTCGTCCGGCGGCTGAGCCGAGGCCTGCAGCTTCTCGCTGTTCAGGTGGAGGACGAGCACGGAGTAGCCGCGCGCCGTGAGCTGGATCGGCACGCGGTAGTCCTCATCATTCGGCAGCGAGGAGAGCAGGATGACCTGCGACCCTGAAGGGAAGACCGACATGGGGATGCTCGCCAGGTCCTCGAACGCGAAGCTCCGGACCGGCTTGGCTCGGAGAATGGAGGCGAGGATCTTCTCGAGGTGGAAGCGCCCCCCAGCGGGCTGAATCCAGTCGATGGACTGCCCGTAGAGGAGAAACCCGACGCGGTTTCCGGAGCGGATGAGGTGGTCGGCGAGGCTGGCCGCGCAGCGGCACGCCGGCTCGAAGGTGCCGCGGGCTCCCACTTCCACGTGGGCCTGGGCCCGCACGTCGAGGACAAGAATCACGTCGGCCATCCGCTCCTGCTCGTACTCGTTCACCACCAGGCGATCGGTCCGCGCAAGGGCGCGCCAGTTGATCCTCCGGACGTCGTCTCCGGGGACGTAGCCACGGCAGCCGAAGAAGTCTACGCCCGGCCCGGCCGTCCGGGCCATGATCGAACCGGCGACCGCGTGGGTTCGCCGCGGCCTGAGGATGAGAGGGGGGAGCTTCTCGATCTCCGGCACGGCGGAGACGTAAGTCGAGCAGACGAGGCCGTGTTCCTGGAAGGCCAGGCCGCTCCACGCCCACGACACCACGGTCACCTGCTTCTGAAAGTGAAGCCCGCGCTCCGGGCGAACCGTGTACGAGAGACGGACGTCTTGGTCCCGAGCGATAGGCCCCAGGTACGACGGGGAGCCTTCGTGGAGTCGTTCCCCATCGGGAACGGCATCGAGGACCCCGACGAGGGGAAGGGCCGCGCCGCCGTTGGATGCCGTCACCACGATCTGGATGTCGTCCCCGGAGCAGACGCGGTGGGCGGAGGGAGTCCTCGTGACGTCGAGTTCCGGTCGGGGCAGCCGCAGCCGTGCGATGAGGAGCGCCGCGGCGTAGGCCAGCACGGGGACCGAGGCCATGAACAGCCCCGCGTTCCGTAGGGCGAGGGCGGGCAGCACGATCCCGACGCTGAGGCACACGGCGATCGGATAGCGGGGATCGGACATCGCTCTACGACACCTTCGGCACCGGCGTGGCCTGGACGATCCCCGCGACGACGTCGCTCGTGGACGCCTGTCGGCTCCAGAACTCGGGACGTAGGATCAGGCGGTGGGCAAGCGCCAGGACGGCGAACCGCTTGATGTCGTCGGGGAGGACGTAATCGCGGCCGTAGAGGGCGGCCCAGGCTCGGGACAGCTTGAACAGCGCCAGGGATCCCCGAGGGCTCGCTCCGACGTAGATGCTGGAGTGTTTGCGGGTGCGGCCGACGAGCGAGACGATGTAGCCTTGCAGGTCCTCGTCGACGACCACCTCCTCCACGGCGCGCTGCATCTCGAGCAACTCCTCCGCCGAAGAGACCGCGTCGAGGTGGACCTCCTCCTCCTTCCGCCCGGCGCGCCGGCGTAGGATCTCAACCTCCTCCGGTGGCTCCGGGTATCCGACGCTCAAGCGAACCATGAACCGGTCGAGCTGGGCTTCGGGGAGGGGGAAGGTTCCTTCGTACTCGATCGGGTTCTGGGTCGCCATGACGACGAACGGCCTCGGCAGGGGCCGAGTCTCGCCGGTGATCGATACCTGAAGCTCCTGCATCGCCTCGAGCAGCGCGGACTGCGTCTTCGGCGTCGCGCGGTTCACTTCGTCGGCGAGGATGACGTGGGCGAAGATGGGGCCGGGTGCGACGACGAACTCGCTCCGGGCGCGGTCGTAGATGTGGGACCCCGTGATGTCGCTCGGCAAGAGGTCCGGGGTGAACTGGATGCGGCGGAAGTCGACGCCGAGAGCGCGGGCGAAGCTCCGGGCGATCAGCGTCTTGGCGAGGCCCGGATTGTCCTCGAACAGGACGTGCCCGCCGGCGAGAATCGTCGCCATGACCTCCATGAGCACGTCGTACTTCCCGATCACCGCGCGACCGACTTCCGCTACGATCCGCTGAGCCGTTCGCTCCACGTGGGCCACGGGGATCATCGGCTAGGCCTCCTCCGTCTCGCGTTCGAGATACTCGACGGTTTTCTGCACGTAGAACTGGAACGTCGCCCAGGACATAGCCCCGGGGTCCTCCCGTTCCAGAAAGTGTGCTACGTCAGGGTCCGAGGCCCGGCAATGGCCGCGGAATCGCTGCCACGCCTCTTCCTCCGGGAGATCGAAGCGCTGGGCAACGATCCGCACGGCCAGGCGTACGAGCTGACTCGTCACGCGGGACCTCGCGAAGTGACTTGACCGAGACGCGCGAATCACGTCGCACAGCGCCGCCAGCGAGCCGGCGGACGTGTCCTCGACGCGGGGAACCGCGCGCGGCACCGAGCGCGTACGAAGCCGACTCGCGAAGTAGAGGATGATCGGGAGGGCAAAGAGGGGTGGAAGAAACCACAGGACGATCTGGGGCAGCACCGCGACGGCCTCCCAGGGGCGAGCCCCGTGCCGCATGGGGAAGGAGAGGGCGTAGATGACGAGGAGAAGGAGCGCGCCCAACGCGACGACGAGGAAGATGCCGTCCCCCATCTTGCGCTTCATGACGCGACCTCGGGCGCGGGGTACACCGTCGTGATCGCCGTCATGCAGCGGAGCGCCTCGCCGGTGAGCCCCTCCTCGGGGCGATGGCCGTAGTGAACCTGCTCGAACAGGCCGGACAGCTGGCTGATGGCCGCGCCGTCGAGTCCGACCTCGGCAAGGGTCTTGACGAACTCCCGGGGCGTCAGACAGGCCGGGTCGACCCGTGAGCGCTCGGCGAGCGCTCCAAGCATCTGGCGGTAGCATCGCTCGACGACGCCGCGCGGATCGCGGCCGAGCCGCAGCTCGGTCACGGCGGCACGCACGGGGGCGAGGATCTCGTCGGCGGCCTCCTCGTCCGCGTTCCGCGGCCTGCGCCGCACGAGCCAAACCACGGTCGGAACTGCGACGCCGGCCGCGACGGCGGCAAGGAGCCCCGCGATCAGGAAGATGCTCGGTCCGGCTCCCCGCGCCGGCCCCTCTTGTCCCGTGCCGAAGAGCTCGTCGATGGCCCGGTACTCGGCGGGTTCACGTCGCAGGCCGGCTCCCGTGGCGGCGTCGGCCCCCTCATCCGACTCGAGCTCCTCGTCGTCCGCAAACGGGGCGACCTCGTAGATGAAGATGGCCGCGGTGATCGCGACGATGGTGAACGCCAAGACGACGGCCGGCCAGCGGCCGCCGCGCCGCCGCGGCGCCCCCTCGCGAGCGGCGTTCCGGCGGAGGTACAGAATCACGGCGAGGACCAGGATCCCTGTCACGCCGTACGCGACGACGAGGTCGGCCACGCGCAAGGGCTGGGGATCCGGGTAGGACTCGAGCGCGTACACCGTCCCCGGCGTCAGATCCTCGTCGAACGGGCGCCCCGACGAGAACGGAACGCGCTCCACACTCGCGGCGAACAGAGTCGCCACAGCGAGGAGCGCCGCGACGAGGGCGAGGGAGAGTGGGCCGGCGTGACGCCTCATGTCCTGCGGGTGACCTCGATTCCCAGCTCCGAAAGCTGCTTCGGCGCGGCCGGCATCGGTGCCTCGGTGAGGGGGCACATGCCGTTGGCCGTCTTAGGAAACGCGATGACGTCGCGCAGGGATTGCTCTTTGGCCATCAACATGACCAGGCGGTCCATCCCGAGCGCGAAGCCGCCGTGCGGCGGCGCGCCGTACTCGAGCGCGTCGAGGAACCAGCCGAACCGCAACCGAGCATCCTCCTCCGAGAGGCCGACGAGGCGGAAGATCCTCTCCTGAAGCGCGCGGGAGTGGATTCGGATGCTCCCGCTCCCAAGCTCGGTGCCGTTCAGCACGAGGTCGTAGGCGTTCGATCCGACGTGAAGAGGGTCGCTCTCGAGGCGGTCGAGCTCGTCCTCGTGCGGGGACGTGAACATGTGGTGTGCGCTCGTCAGCCGACCTTCCTCGTCGAGCTCGAACAGCGGGAAGTCTGTGACCCACAGGAACTGCCAGGCGTCCGAGGCAAGCGACTCCTGCCGAGCGACAGCGAGTCGAAGCTCGCCGAGCGGCCTCTCGATCCTGGCTCCCGCCAGGAGCAGGATGAGGTCGCCGCGGGTCGCGCCGAAGGCCGCGACGATTCCCTGCACCTCTTCTTCGCTGAGGTTCTTCGCGACCGGCGAGGTGACGCTGTCCTCGACCTTCAGCCACACGAGGCCTTTCGCTCCCGCAGCGACCGCGACGGCCTGCAGGCGATCGAGCGTGGCGCGCGAGTAGCCGGAACACCCTTTCGCGAGGAGACCGGCGACCTTTTCCCCGCCGCGGACGGCGTCCGAGAAGACGCGGAAACCGGACTCGCCGACGCGGGACGAGACGTCCACGATCTCCATTCCGAATCGCAGGTCCGGCTTGTCGATCCCGAAGCGGGCGAGGGCGTCGGCGTGAGAGATGCGCGGGAAGGGCGGGGTCAGCTCGACGCCGAGCACCTCTTGGAAGACGTGGCTCATGGCGCCCTCCAAGAGGTTGAAGATCTCCTCCTTTCCGGACGGGAAGGAGACCTCGAGGTCGAGCTGGGTGAACTCCGGCTGGCGGTCGGCGCGGAGATCCTCATCCCGGAAGCACTTCACGAGCTGGAAGTAGCGATCGACTCCGCCCACCATGAACAGCTGCTTGAACAGCTGGGGGGACTGGGGCAAGGCGTAGAAGGAGCCGAGGTGCATTCGGCTGGGGACGAGGAAGTCGCGTGCTCCCTCCGGTGTCGACTTCGTCAGGAAAGGAGTGTCGATCTCAAGGAAGCCGTGCTTGCTGAAGTAGGCGCGAGTGGCTTGGAACGTGCGGTGGCGCATCTCGAGTGCCTTCTGCACTCGCTCGCGGCGCAGGTCGACGTAGCGGAAGCGAAGGCGCGTGTCCTCGGTCGTATCCGCGCCGTCCCCCTCGACGAGGAACGGCGGGGTCTTTGACCGATTGAGGATCCGAAGCTCGTCGACGCGGACTTCAACCTCCCCGGTGGGCATCTCGGGGTTGATGTTCCCCGCCGAGCGTCTCGCGACCGTTCCCCGCACGGCGATGACGTCCTCGCGATTCAGGGTGTGCGCGTCTTGGAGGTTGAGGTCGTCGCTTGCGAACAGGAGCTGAACCAGGCCGGAGCGATCGCGGAGGTCGGCGAAGGTGATCCTGCCGAGGTCACGGCGGCGGTTGACCCAACCCGCCAATCGAACCGTCTCTCCGACGCTCGCGGCCGTCAGACGGCCGCAGTACGCTGTGCGCATGATGTGGAACCTCCGAACCCTCTCGCGATGAGGGCTCATTATAGACAGCTGACGGGCCCGCGCCATCGTCGGGAGGGTCGTGACTAGGCGTCCGCCAGAGTCCCTTTGAAGAAACGACGCTCCATGTTCCGTTCCCAGTCCGTGAAGTCCCCTTCCTCCGAGTCGGACGCGATGTGGGTCTTGATCATGTTCAGCTTTGCCGACAGGTTGTCGAAGTGGTAGACGGCGATCGCCTCGGGGGACTTCGGAACCATGGCCGCGGCGTACTCGAGCTCGCCGTGGTGGGCGATCAGGATGTGCTCGAGGAGGAGAGGCAGTCGTGGGTCCGGCCACGTCAACGGGGCCGCTGCCTCGCGCACCATGTCGCGCCCAAGGAGAAGGTGGCCGATCAACTGGCCCTCCAGGCTGTAGCGCGGCGCGATGGGGTTCTCGAGCTCGACGAGCTTCCCGAGGTCGTGCAGGATCGCTCCGGAGACGACGAGGCCGCGGCGCAACCCGAGCGAAGGCTGGTCGTCGGCGAACCGCGCGACGCCTTGCGCCACCTCGAGCGTGTGCTCGAGGAGGCCGCCCATGTACGCATGGTGGTTTGAGACCGCCGCCGGCGCCTCGCGGAAGGCGTCCGCGTGCTTGCGCAGCAGGGACTCCGTGAGGGAGCGCAGGGCGTCGGGCTCGATCGTGGCCGCAAGGGCAAGGAGCTGGGACCACATCTCGTCGACGTTGTGCTCCGACGTCGGCACGAGGAGCGCAGCGTCGAAGCCTGGGAGCTTTCCACCATCCTGCTCTTCCTGCGTCAGGCGCCGGATCGACTCGACGATCAGTTGGAGGGCGTTGCGGTACGTCTCCACCCGCGCCTGAACGAAGACGAAGTCGCCCTCCTCGAACTGACTTGCGTAGCGCTGCGTCGCGTCGGCCCAGGCTCGGGCCTGCACCACTCCCGTACGGTCTGCGAGAAGAATCTCCAGGTACGGGTCACCGGTTCGCGTGGACCGCTGGGCCTTCTTCTTGACGAGGAAGCACTGCCCAACGCGCGCTCCCTCGCGCAGGTCGGACACCGGGACGTGGAGGAGATGGTAGGGAATGTCTCCCCGAATCCGGTCGGAGAATCGTTCGGTTGACATGGCATCCTTTCCGCGAGCTGCGATCGGAGAAGTGTAGGAATGGGGGGCTCGGGAAATCAACTGGAGAGGTGCAGACCCGTGGCTACGCCGCCCGGCTCAAGAGAGCGGCGACCCTGTCACGGGGTCGCCGCCGCACGATTCGGGAAGCGCGCTGGGGAGCAAACTAGCCGCACGTCTCCGGCGCAGGCGTTGGTACAAGCGGGTGGGTGACGAGCGGGTAGGCATCCTGGTCGCCGTCGCTGTTGATCATATACGGGAAGTCCCGTATCCCGTCCTCGTTCGCATCGATGGCCTTGTAGTCGCTCCAGTAGTTGCCCTGCCGGTCCGTGTTCCAGATGTTCGGCTCGTCGGAGTAGGCGTTGTGCAGGTTCGAGACGAAGGCGTTCATCAGGACGCGGTTCCCCGTCGACCCGAGGCTGAGATACGTCCCCATGTGCGAGTTCTGGATCAGGTTGCCCGTGATCTCGTTTCGGTGGGAGGCGTCGAGCCAGACGGCGGTGTCGTTCCGATCGAAGACGTTGTAGAGGATCTGGTTCTCGTTCGAGAAGAACAGGTGTACTCCGTCCGTGTTCGTGTCCAGCACGCAGTCCGACACGCGCACGAACGTGGAGTAGTTCAGCGAGATGCCGACCCAGCAAGCGCTCAGCAGGCACCCCTCGACCCGACCGTTCCGAACGTAGCTGAGGGAGATGCCGGCCCTCATCGCGCCGGAGATCTCGACGTCGCGGATCACGAAGTACCGGGTCGTTCCGTGGATTCGAATGCCGTACGCGTCGTACCCCGCGTCGATTCGCCAGCCCTGGATGACGTAAGGATCTGCGGGAGTGCCGGACCCTGAGCAGACGCCGTTCTTCGGCGTGAACTCGTAGTCGTTCGTGATCGTGATGGCGACGTGGTCCGCCCGCTCCTGGCCCGCCACCGCGCACAGGCCGATTCCCGCCAACAGAACGAAGGCGCAAACAAGAACGGCACCTTGCTTCATAGCGAATCACTCCTTTGAACGATCTTCCCCCAACGTGCGGACCCATGATATCAGCTTGAATGTCAGATGTGAAGCCAATCGTACGTCGATTCGGGGACGTTTCTTCCGCTATACGCCCGGTCGCCGGCGACGGAGCATCTGCCAAAGCGCGACGGGGACCGCCCTCCGGCGGAGCCCGAAGACAAGGAGGAGCCCGGCGGCGAAGCCGCCAATGTGCGCATACCACGCGGTTCCCCCGGCGCCGCTCGCCGAGGCGAGGCCGCTTACGACCTGGAGGAGGAACCACACGCCAAGCAGGACAACGGCCGGCACGGCGACGAGGCGTAGGAAGAAGAAGATGGGGATCAGAGTGATGATGCGCGAGAACGGGAACAACATGAAGTACGCAGCGAGGACGCCGGCGATGGCGCCCGACGCGCCGATCATCGGAAGTGAGCTGGTGGGATCTGTCGCCATCTGGGTTCCGGCCGCCGCCACGGCGCACGCGACGTAGAAGATCAGGAACCGAACCGGGCCCATGGCGTCCTCGACGTTGTCGCCGAAGATCCAGAGGTAGAGCATGTTCCCCAGCACGTGGAGCAGGCCTCCGTGGAGGAAGATCGACGTCAGGAGGGTCAGCCAGAGGGGGAACGGGAGCGTGGGGGGCAGGTCGCGCCCGCCGAGAAGCTCCCCGGGGATGAGGGCGAACCGCGCGACGAGCTGGTTCGACGCGGAGATCGGATACTGCGAGGGACTCCCTCCGTCCAGAAGGTGGAGTCGGTACGCCTGTTCGCTGTAGGCGGGCGGAGGAAGAAGGTGCGCGTCGCGCCACGGCGCGAGGTCGTTCAGCGTTGCAGGCCGCGACTCGAGGTACCCCTGGTAGAGGAACACAAGCAAGTTGACGACGATCAGCGACACCGTAACCACGGGGAAGCGGCGGCTCCGCAAGGTGTCCCGGATCGGGATCATGTCGCGATGGTAGCGAAGCGCAGACGACAGGACAACGGTTGATCTTGTCCAGACCGCGACTACACTCTCCGGTTGCGGAAGGAGGCGGCATGAAGCTCTTGAAGCGACTGGCACAGGCGACGGGGGTTCCCGGCTACGAGGGACCCGTGCGACGGGTGATCGTGGAGGCCATCCGGCCGCATGTGGACTCGGTGGAGGTCGACGCCCTGGGAAACGTCATCGCCCACAAGATCGGCAAGGGGCCCGTGGTCGCGATCGCTGGGCACATGGACGAGATCGGCTTCCTCGTCAGCCACATCGAAGAGGCATCAGGCTTCCTCCGGATTCAGCCCCTGGGGGGCTTCGACCCCGTGACGCTCGTCGCCCAGCGCGTCGACGTGCACGCGGCGGGAGGGGACCTCTTGGGGTGCATCGGCCGAAAGCCGATCCACATTCTCACCGACGACGAGAAGAAGAAACCGATCGACCTGGCGGACCTGTTCATCGACGTTGGATTGCCCGCCGAAGAGGTCGCGAGCAAGGTCGCGGTGGGCGACGTCGTAACCCTGCATCAGGACTTCTTGGCCTACGGCGACGTCGTGTCCGGCAAGGCGATCGACGACCGCCTGGGAGTCTACGTGGCGATCGAGGCGCTGAAGCGCGCAAAGAAGATCGCGTGCGACCTCTACGTCGTGGCGACGTCTCAGGAGGAGGTCGGGGTCCGCGGAGCGCAAGTGGCCGGACACCGCATCGCTCCAGACATTTCCATCGCCCTCGACGTTTGCATCGCCGCCGACATGCCCGGGGTGCCGGAGAAGGATCAGGTGTCGCAGCTGCGGGGCGGGGTCGCGATCTCGCTGAAGGACGCCCGCTCGATCTCGCATCCGGCCCTTGTCCGCGCGTTTCGCGCCCTGGCGGAGAAGCGCAAGATCTCCTACCAAGTGACGCTGGCGACCCGTGGCGGCACGGACGCTGGGGGGCTGCAGCTCGCGGGAGACGGCTCCGCGGCGATCACGCTGTCGATCCCGACGCGGTACGTCCACTCGGTGGTGGAGACGGTGCACGTTGAGGCGATCGACGCGGCCATCGCCCTCGTGGCGGCGTTCCTCGAGACCGCGAACAAGGTGGATCTGGCGGGATGAAGTCCGTAAAACGCACGCTGTTCACGGGGTTCGACGTCGTCGCCACCATGGACGGCGCCGGACGGGAGATCCGGGGCGGATACGTGCTCGTGGACGGCCACCGCATCGCCGGCGTCGGAGAGAACCCGAGCGGAGTGCGGGCCGACGAGACCGTCCGCGGTTCTGGGAAGGTGCTTCTGCCGGGGTTCGTGAACACCCATCATCACCTGTACCAGTCGCTGTTCCGGAACATCCCCGGCGCGTCCGACGCGAAGCTCTTCGACTGGCTCCTGTTCCTGTACGACCGGTGGAAGGGGATCGGCGAAGAGGCGATGCGTACGGCGGCCGCCGTCGCGTCAAGCGAGCTCCTCCTGTCGGGGGCAACGACGACGACCGACCACTGCTACCTCTACCCGCGCGGCGGGGGGAACATCCTCGATGCAGACATCGAAGGGGCGCAACGGGCCGGAATCCGATTCCATCCGTGTCGCGGTTCGATGTCTCTGTCGAGGAAAGACGGGGGTCTGCCGCCCGACGGCGTGGTCCAGACGGAGGACGAGATCGTCGCTGACTGCGTTCGAGTGATCGAACGGTACCACGACCCTGAGCCGTTAGCGATGCTCCGGATCGCCCTCGCGCCGTGCTCTCCCTTCTCGGTCACGAAGGACCTGATGACGGAGACACTACGACTGGCCGACGAGTACCGCGTCCTTGTTCACACCCACCTGGCGGAGACGGAGGACGAAGAGGCCTATTGCCTCGACCGGTTCGGGCGCCGGCCGGTCGACCTCATGGACGACCTCGGCTGGCTGCGCGACGACGCCTGGTTTGCCCACCTCGTCGTCCTGAACGAGGGGGACATCGACAAGCTGGCTCGCGCCCGCGTGGGGATGGCCCACTGCCCGACGTCGAACATGACGCTCGGGTCGGGGATCGCCCCCGTCACGAGGATGCTCGACACGGGGATCAAGATCGGCCTGGCTGTCGACGGGTCGGCGAGCAACGACTCGTCGAACATGATCCGCGAAGTCCGCCAGGCGATGCTTCTCCAACGCGTTCGCTACGGAGCAGGCGCCTTGTCTGCCCGCGACGTTCTCTCCATGGCGACGATCGGCGGCGCGCGCGTCCTGCACCGCGAGGCGGAGATCGGATCGATCGAGGTAGGAAAGGCGGCCGACCTGATCGCCTTCGATCTCTCGGACATCCCGTTCGCAGGGGCTCAAGCGGATCCTGTCGCCGCCCTCGTCCACTGCGCGGCGGATCGGGTCGACCTGGCCATGGTGAACGGGGAGTGGCGCGTACGGGACGGGCGGCTCGTCGACGAGTCGCTGTACGACCTCGTGCCGCGGCACAACGAGATCTCTCTGCGCCTCGTGGGGTCGTAGCACGATGCAGATCTCGGTGGAGCTCGGCTTTTCGTTCAAGAACGAGCTGGACGCCGACTACCGCCGGCTCTTGCTTCCGGAGGGATCGGACGTCGAGGCGGCGGTGCAGGCCCTAGCATCGCGACATCCCGCGGCCAGGCAGCGTCTGCTTGACGACGCGGGAAGGGCGCGTCGTCACGTCGCTGCCCTCGTGAACGGAGGGAACGTCACGTGGCGGGACGGGCTGCGCACGGTCCTGCGCGACGGAGACCGCCTCACTCTGTTGCCGCCGGTTGGCGGCGGGTAGATGCCGGAAGGGCAATCGGGGAGCTCCCGTAGGAGGCTCCCCGATCGGTGTGGTGGCTATCCGCAAGGAGGTTTAGCGGAAGAGCAGCCTTACGCTGCTGACCCCAGAATGCCCTGCGGCTGTGAATGGCGTGTGAAGACGCGATGGTCGCAGCGTGTCGATTCCGACGGAGCCTAGGGCCGCTGGGCCTGCGCCACGCCCACCATGCACGTTCGCGGCCCCGCCCTCCACACTCAGTCCGTTTGCGGCCCCGCCCTCCGTACACGATTGCGGCTCGGCCCACCGTACACGTTTGCCGCCCGCACTCGGCAGTCCGTGCACTCGCCGCTCAGTCCGTTTGCGGCCCGCACTCGGCACTCCGTGCACTCGCCGCTCCGTCCACGTTTGCGGCCCCGCC
>CAZWQN010000014.1:0-9148 GCA_964635895.1 uncultured Thermotogae bacterium
GACAGGGAGTCGTCGACGGCCGCAGCCCGGCCCGCGTCGTCAATCTGTCCAGCTACATGATCGAGCGGTGCGCCGTCTGTGCCGAAGGTTGGGGCACGTGCCGGACGAAGCACGAATGCCGATTGACGGACGATTTCGGGGAACTGCAGACAATGTTCGGCGAGGCGGAGGCGCTCGTCTGGGTGACCCCCGTGTACTTCGGCGAGCCGAGTGAGGCGTTCAAGGCGTTCTTCGACAGGCTCCGGCGCTGCGAGGCGACGAAGTCGGGGGACGCGGCGAGCGCGCTCGCGGAGAAGCCGACGATCTGTGTGGCCGCGGCGGGCGGAACTGGGAACGGAGCGGTGGCCTGTCTCTTCGCAATGGAGCGTCTGGCGAAGCAGCTCGGCGCGGCGACCGTCGACTTCATCCCGGTGACGCAGCGGACGCGGGAGTATCAACTGGAGACGATTCACGACGCGCTCGTGGCGCTGTGCACGCAGAAGGGGAAGACCGCGAGGAAAGAGGACTTGCCGATCTCGGCGCGGAAGGCGCAGCGATCGCCGCGCGGACGGCCCGATCGCCGCGGCCGCAGGAGGGCGGCGACGGACGAAGCGGAGGAGTGACGAGGAGCGAGCCTCGGCTCATGCTCTTCCGCTACAGCTTGTAGATCGCTCCGTACTTCTCGCTCACGTAGCGCACGAAGTACGAGGGGTCGAGTTCCTCGCCGGTCACCCGCTGCATCAGCTCCTGCGGCAAGTACGCCGCGCCGTGCTGGTGGACCTTCTCGCGCAGCCATCCGACGAGCGGCTGGAAGTCGCCGGACTGGATCGACGTGTCTAGCGTGGGGATCTCCTTCCGCATCGTGCGGTAGATCTGCGCGGCATAGAGGTTGCCGAGCATGTACGACGGGAAGTAGCCGAAGTAGCCCATCGACCAGTGGACGTCCTGCAGGACGCCCTGTGCGTCGTTCGGGGGAACCACGCCAAGGTAGCGCTTCATGGCGTCGTTCCAGAGTCGCGGCAGGTCGGCGACATCGATCGATCCGTCGAGGAGCCCCGCCTCGATCTCGAACCGAAGCATGATGTGGAAGTTGTATGTCACCTCGTCCGCCTCGACGCGGATGAGCGAGGGCGACACGACGTTCGCCGCGGCGTAGAGGTCCTTCGCCTTCGCCTTGGCGAACGACGGGAAGAACTCGGCGAGGACGGGCTGGAAGAAGACCCAGAACGGCAAGCTTCGTCCGATCTGATTCTCGATCATCCTCGACTGGGATTCGTGGATTCCGTTCGACGCCCCGCGGGCGAGGCCGAGGGTAAAGAGCTCCTCGGGCATCCCCTGGTTATAGAGGGCGTGGCCGCCCTCGTGGAGGGCGCCGAAGAGGCTCGACAGGAGTTGCGTTTCGATGTAGCGATTCGTGATCCGGACGTCGCCAGGCGCGACCGTTATGGTGAACGGGTGCGCCACGTCGGCAAGCCCTCCCGCGTCGAAGTCGTAGCGGATGATCTCGAGAGCGCGGCGGCAGAGGCGCCGCTGCGCGTCAGCGCCGAACGTGCCCCGGAGCAGGGATGTGTCGGGGGGCGTTCCCTTCTCCATGAGCCGGCGAAGGAAGGGAACCAGCTTCGCGCGGAGCGGCTCGATGATCGCCCAGAGCTTCCGGCACGTCATCCCGGGTTCGTAGTCCTCGAGCAGCGCGTCGTACGGATGATCCTCGTACCCGTAGTACTCGGCGAACCTCCGTGCGTAGTCGACCATCGTCTTGAGGTGAGGACGGAAGGCGGCGAAGTCGGAGTCACGCCGTGCAGCGACCCACGCGGTCTGCGCCTGGGACCGCGCGATGCTGTGCTCCTCGATCAGATCCGCGGGAATGGCGCGGTTCCGATCGTATTCTTTCCCGACGTGCCGAACGCTTGCCCGCTCGATGTCGCTCAATCCATCGCCCTTCCGGAGTTCGGCGAGGTACCCCCCGAGCTCGTCGGAGACGAGGAGCTCGAAGTGCATCTTGTCCAGCTTCCCCGTCACCTGGGAGCGCGCGACGGCGCCCTTGACCGGCATGTGTGCTTGCTGGTCCCAGCCGAGGAGACTCAACGCGGAAGCAAGCTTGGCCATCTCGCCGAGGTGGTTTCGATACGCGGTTCGTGTGTCCAATGGGCCTCCTGGATCGCCGCTCGTGACGGGCGACGTGACGGAGAATGGCGGAGTATACCCCACGGGATCGCTACAGGTAGAGGTCGATGAGAGTCCCCGAGAGCGTCGCGGGGTGACCGGCGAACCGAACGATTCCGTCGGCGTCGATGACGATCGTCCTCGGGATGCCGATGACGCCGTAGGCGCGGGCCACGGCCTGGGATGCCGCGACCGAGTCCCACAACGCGATCATCCCCCCGAACGAGTTGGCCTGCAGGTACGCCCGGGCGTCGGTCTCGCTGCGATCGAGGCTGACTCCGATGAGGATCACGCCGCGGTCGCGGTAGCCTTCCCAAAGAGCGTGGAGGTCCGGCATGGAGGTGCGGCACGGCCCGCACCAGCTCGCCCAGAAGTCGAGGACGACGATGTGCCCGCGGAAGTTGGAAAGCGTGACCGGCTCGCCACCCAGGGAGCGGAGCGTGAAATCGGGCGCGCGGCTTCCCCGCGCGTAGCCGATCGGAGGTTCCGCGGTGGCCGGTCGCTCGGCGGGAGGAGAGATCGGCGTCTGCGCGGCATCGGCAGTCGATGCCGCGGCCTCGGGTGTCGCCGCAGCCGGAACTTCGGCCGCCGCGCCGGGTGCGGGCGTTGCGGTCTCTACGGCGGAGGGTTGGGCCGCGAGCTCTGCGACGACGGTCGGCCGGATCGGTGCACGGGGGGCAAAGGCGAAAACGTAGACCAGGAGGCACACGGCAGCGATCCCAGCGACAACCACGACGGCGACGAGCCGTCGACGTGACGTCGGCGAATTCCGGCGATTCGACATGACCCCCTCTTCGAACGCGGACCCCTTCGGAGCGGCGCGCGTCGCTCGACCATACGCGAAGACCGCCGGGCAATCAAGCAATCCCTGCACGGCGGCGGTTTCCGTTTCCCGGGGCGCGCGATACGATCAGGACGGAACTCTTACGGATGCGGGAGGAAGGATGACGAAGCGGGGACACTGGGTTGTGGGTGCCGTGGTGGGGGTCGCTCTGGTCATCGCGGTCGTGCTGCTCTGGCCGGCGCCGGATCCCCTCGCTGGCGTGCGCACCGTCGCCCTGCGGGTGGGCAACGAGCCGGCATCGCCGTCCGTCGTGGACTTGGAGGCGGAGCTACGCATCGTGCTCGGAGATCACGACATCCAGATCGTCTCGGATGAGGAGTCGGCGGACGCCGTGCTTGCCCTGACCGCCGCACGCCTCAACCTCGGCAATGTCGAGATGAACTTCGCGAGCGGGAGGATCAGCGCCCGAGCCTCCGCCGTGTGCAGGATCATCAACGTGCGAACGGGGCGGAGCCACGTCATGGACTTCCGGGTGGTCGCGGCGAACGGAGAGGTGCGCGCCGATCTCGTTCCGCGGCGGTTCTGGGAGTTCTGGAAGCCCCGGCCGGAGGCGTAAACGGCACCTACGGCGTCGGGGCGACGTCGACGATCGCGACCCGCTGGGCTCCGGGAAGGATGACGACTCGGACGTCCGCAGCGCCTGCGGACGCGACGGAATCTCCTTGGCGGGCGTAGCGCGCGGGGACGACGAGGTCTGTGATGCGGCCGATGCCCTCCACGACGACATCGACGTCCGCGGGAACTTCGAGCCGCACCTCCTCGGCCGTCACGTAGACCGTGCCGCCGGAAACGTCAGACAGCCGGATGGAGGCGTCCTCGGCGGCGCGAACCGACAATGTGCGGACGTTCCACTGCGTCAGGTCGACATCACAGCGGCCGCAGGCGAGGGAGAGGGTGGTTGCGGGCCCGTCCGCGAGTCGCAGCTCCCACGTCGGCCGGTCGCGGGACGATCGGAGAGACAACGGCAGGCGAGGTTCCTCCCGTAGCTCGAGGTGGAACCTAGTCCCCGCCGTCTCGGACGTTCGTGTGAGGCGGTCGACGCGTCGCACTTCCACCGACCCTTCGATGAGGCGATCGCGGGACGCGCCTCCGCTCACGGTCATCACGCAGTCGGCACACGATGCGGTGACGTCGACCGTCGACGCGGTGGGGAGCGGTTCGCGAACCGGGATGGTCTCGACGATCCATCGGGACGGGGCGGCGAAGTGCACGACGGAAACGGCCGCGGCGGCGATCACGAGAGCGAGGACGAGAACGCCGAACGCGTGCCCGACCGAGGCGCGAGACAGAAGGAGGTCGATCCCGAGCAGGACGATGAGGATCGGCCACCCCCGAGCGGCGAGCCGCCAGATCCCCTGCGCGTCGAGCACGCCGAAGTTCACGAGAAGCACGAGGACCCCGACCGCAACCAACAGAAGCGGGATCAGGATCGGCCCTCGCAGCGCGCGGGTCACGACGACCCTCCCTTCAGGCCGCGGAGGATTCCGCTCACTCCGATCGCAATCAGAAGCACGGGCCAGAACCGAGCAATGTCCTCCCACACGGCCCACGAGACGACGTCGAGCGTGTTCAGGAGGAGCACGATGCCTCCTCCGAGGACGAGGAGCGGAAGGAGGAGCTCCGAGAGACGTCGGGGATTCATTTCGATTCACCTCTCTGCAGACGGCGCCAGAGCAGCGCGAGGCCGAGGCCGATCGGGACGATCGGCCACAGGACCCCGAGGGTCAACCAGCGCATCCAGGTCACGCCAAGGTTGCGCAGCAGGAGGACGACGCCGAGCAAGATCAGCACGACGGCGATCAGAACGGTGACCTGCGCGGAGCCAGGGGCATCCGAGGATCGCAGGCCCTCTGTGAGTGTCCGCGCGCGGTCCGCGATGTTCTCCGCTCCCTGGTGGACTCGCTCGCCGAGCTCCGCGTGCGGGCGGCCCTCCTCGGGCACGACGAGCCACAGAACGAAGTACGCGACGATCCCGAGCCCGGTGATGACGGCGAAGAGGACGAACAGGAGCCGAATCAGGGTGACGTCGACGTGGAAGTAGCTGGCGAGCCCGCCGCAAACCCCGCCGAGCATCGAGTTCGTCCGACTTCGGTAGAGCGTTCCCGCCACTCCCTGCCTCCTTGGGCGTCAGTATACGACCTTCGCCCGCGAGAGTCCGTCAGCCTGAGATCAGAACAGCGGCTGCATGCCGGCGACTCGCAGCCCGGAGCGCCGGAAGGCCTCCTCCAGGATCCTCCACGTCGTAAGGCAGTCGGCGACGGCATGGTGTGCCGAGTCCTGGGCGACGCCGAAGTAGGCGGCCGCCTTGGAGAGCGGCTGCCACACGTAGGCCCGCCGCACGTCGTCCCACTCGCCGTACAGCCGGGCGAACCACTCCATCGCACACCACGGTCGGAAGGAGGGGGCCGGAAGCCCATAGCGCGCGTACGTGTTGCGCAGGACCTGGGTGTCGTACGAAGCGTTGTAGATGACCACGAGGCGGCCGTCGAGCGCCCGGGAGACGTCGGAGGCGATGGCCGGGAACTCCGGCCGGTCGGCGACGGACTCCATCGTGATCCCGGAGATGCGGCTCGCCTCCGGCTCGATCGGCTTGGCCGGCCGCACTGCTTCGGAGAGCACAACCCGGCCGCGGTGGTCGACAATCGCGACGGTGACCAGCTCCGGCGCAAGGAGCCCCGTGGTCTCCGTGTCGAGGATGACGAAGCGCTCACCCAGCAGGGGGCGAAGCTCGGCCCACGCGTCGCTCGCGGAGCTGGATGTCACATTCAGAGCTCTACTCCTCTCCGGGGCCCGGACGTCGACGGTCGGGCGGCGTCCCGCTCCGCCCGACTCAGTCGCCCCTCCACCACTTGCGAACCCGGGTCGACGCGCCGAGGCCGGCTCCAGCGAAGAAGATGATCGACAGGAACCACAGCGCCGCCGCCTGCCAGTAGTTCACCTTGACCGCAATCAGGCCCAGCTGATCGACCAGAATGCTGTTCCAGAGGGCCTCGATGACCCAGCTGAAGAAGAAGAACGCCCCGATGCCTCCTCCCGTAAGAACTCCGCGCAATGCCCTCATCCGTGAACCCTCCCTTTCGCGCCCCGGGACAGACCCCTTGGCGCACCATCATAGGTGAGTCGCGGCGCCGGGGCCAGCGGTTCAGTGTCGAGCGGCTTGCGCGATCAGTAGTCCCAATCGCACGCCGGCGTGGGGAGAGAGAGGACTCCGTCAAGACTCCGCAGGAGTTCGGGGGGCGCGTCCAGGTCGTCCGTCCAGGAGAGAGCGGTCGCCGATCGGACGCCGAGCCACGCGCGCGAGAAGGCGTTGACCGACGCGCGCACGGTGTCGAACGTCGGATCCGCGCCGACTTCGGCTCCGCTTTCTGGGCCGAGGGTCACGACGTAGGAGCCCGCCACGCCACGCCATCGCGAGTCCGGCGGGAGGGCCGTCGCGATCGGGTCGGTGAGCTCGAGGTTGAACCGCAGCGGGCCGTTCGGGAGTCGAGTGGCGGCGAGCGCCTGGACGAGATCGAGGATGCGCAGCTGCCAGTACGCGCTCGACGACATCCGTTGCACGTGGGGCGACGCCTCGGTCATCCTGCGGCCTTTGAACGGCTGGCGCAGGAGGTCTTGAAGCTGTAGACCCGGAGGCTCGTGGATTTCGATGGAGTGGATCTGGTCGGCGAGGCTGTGGATCAGGGCGATGAGCTCGTGGAACTCCTCCCGCGTGCGGAACGCCATCCACTCCACCGTGTAGGGGCCGCGACGCGGCTTCTCGGTCGAGCACCAGATGTGGTGGGTGAGGTCGCCGGCATCGTTGCGGTATCCGAGTCCGAACGCCTTCTCGTCCCAGAGCATGTCGGCGCGGGTCAACTCTCCGGGCAGGATGGTGGCGGCGCCGTGCCAGCGGCATCGCCGAAGGCGACTTGCGTGCACGGCCTCCCAGTCTGCCGCCGTGAGGCGGACCGGCGTCCGCGGCGAGCGGTGGACCATCAACTGCGCCGGATCGAGCGTGCACCACACCTCGTACGGGCCGTTGCCGAAACCCAGCCGATTGTAGAACCCCTGCTCGAACACCCCAATCGCCGCGACCGGCGTGCCCGCGAGCGCCTCGAGCGCCAGCGCCAGGGCCGTGGCCCGGGCCGCCAGACCCTGCCTTCGCACGATGCGGCTTGTCGTGACCCCGGTTACGCACGCGAGCGGGATGTCCCGCTCGAGGTAGCGCAACGTTCCCGGGTGGATGTTGACGAAGCACTCCGCCGAACCGCGGACCGCTCCGACGACGGAGTGGGAGCTGTCGGCGAACAATCGGAACGCCTCCTCGTTCTTGGCGCCGTCCACCCAGCCGCTCTCGGTCCAGACACGGCGGCAGGCCTCAAAGTCCTCGCTCGGTCGGTAGGGGCGAATCTCGACGGTGGAGTCCATCGCGCTTGCCTATCTCATGTAGATTCCGCCGTTTGCGTTGATCGTTTCGCCGGTGATGTAGGCGGCGTCCTCTGAAGCGAGGAACCCGACGAGGGCGGCGATCTCGTCCGGCTCCGCCACGCGGCGTGCGGGGATGTTCGATCGGATCGCCTCGCCGTGACGGGCGAGGGAGTCCTTCGTCATGTCCGTCCGGGTGTATCCGGGCGAGACGGCGTTGACGGTGATCGCGGGCGCCAGTTCCAGGGCGAGGGACTTCGTCAGCCCGATCAGCCCGGCCTTGGCGGCCGCGTAGCCGGCGCCGTGATCGGAGCCGGTCATCGCGCGCAGCGAGCAGATGTTGACGACCCGTCCCCACGGCTCCCTTCGCAGGTACGGAAGCGCGGCCTTCACGACGTAGAACGCCGAGGACAGGTTCACCGCGACGGCCCGGCTCCACGCGTCGATCGTCGTGTCCTCGACGGTGGCATGCGTGGAGAGACCGGCGTTGTTGACAATCACGCGGATTCCTCCGAACGCCTCCGCGGTCCGCCGGACCATCTCCGCCACCTCGGGGAAGGACGCCACGTCGGCGTGGACGGCGATCGCCCGACCTCCCCGTTCTTCGATCCTGCTCACCTGGTCCCGGGCTGCCGCCTCGGACGCGACGTAGTTGACGCAGACGCCATATCCGAGGGAGGCCAGACGTAGGGCAATCGCGGCGCCGATGCCGCGTGAGCTGCCCGTGACGAGGGCACCAGGTTTGGGATCGTTTCGCGTCATGTCGTCGGGATTATAGGCGGCGGTGTTGGACGGCGCAGCCACGGACTAGAGGTAGGTCAGGGCAGCCCGTGCGACGTCGACGCGGTCCTCGTCCTCGAGCCACCGCGCGAGTTCGGGACGGACGACGTCCGGTCGCTTTCGGCCGAGCTTCCACATGGCGGCGGCCACCGCGCGCCAGACATAGCGGCGCTCGTCGAGCGACAGCTTCCGCAGCACGATGAGCGCCTTCTTGGCGATCTCGGCCGCCGCGGGCGACGTGAACGCCATGGCCACGTTCCACAGCACCTGCTCGTCGTTCGACGTCGACCACTGCACCAGGTGCTCGAAGGCCAATCCCGGGTAGTGCTGAAGAAGCGCGGCGACGGCCGACGGCCCGACCGAGCGACGAACGAGCGGATCGCGGTCGCCGAGGAGAGGGGTCACGAGTCGGAGAAGCGGGTCGGCGCGCTCAACGCGTTCGCGGCGGGCCGCGGCCGCGACGGCGACGAGGAAGGCGTGCCGGACGTGGGGGGACGGAGCCTCCCGCCACGAAGCCATACGGGCCGCGGCGCCGGCGAACTGGGTGTCGAGGAGCTCGCCGGACGCATCCGACGCGACGTCGCGCACGGAGGGATCGCGGTCGTCGACAAGGCGGACCAGAAGGGTCAGGGTTTCGTCAGGAGCTTCGGCGTAGGCGTGCACGCAGAGGATGGACGCGAGTTGGCGCGCCGCCGCTTCCGGGCGGCGTGCGAGATCTGTCGCGCGCTCCAGCAACGCGCCGTCGCGGGAGACCGTCTCCACGAGGCGGCGCGCCGCGAACCGGATCACCGCTGGGCGCTCTCCGGCGAGCGCGCGGGCGAGGTCGTCTACTTCATCTGCCGCAATGGCTCGGTCGATCTCCGCTCGCACGTGGCCCCCCGTCTCGCCTACTCTACGGAAGTCGCCCGCGGGGAGTCAACAACCCGCCTTGCCGCCGTGGCGACGCCCATCTACCATCCTAGGACTCTTCTTCGCGTG
>CAZWQN010000014.1:9248-24380 GCA_964635895.1 uncultured Thermotogae bacterium
GGACTCTTCTTCGCGTGGGGGTGGTTCGCGTTGGGCATCGGACTGCGGATGAATCCACGGTGGTCCGCGCGGAAGTCGAATCCTCTCGAGGTTGTACGTCGGAACATCCCTTGCCCTCCTTCCCGTCGTGCGTGGTCGGAGCGTCGACGCGGGACCGTCACGGGGTTCGTGGGATGGCCGTGAGTGAAGGAGGATTCGATGGAAGAGACGATCGTCCAGCCGTACCGCATCAAGGTGGTCGAGCCGATCACCCTGCTCCCGTCCCAGGAGAGGCAGGCGCGCCTTGTTGAGGCGGGCCACAACGTGTTCAACCTTCGCGCCGACGATGTGTACGTCGATCTTCTGACGGATTCGGGAACGGGCGCTCTGAGCCAGGAACAGTGGGCGGCGATGATGCGAGGCGACGAGTCGTACGCCGGAAGCCGCAGCTACGATCGGTTCCGGGCCGCTGTCGACGACATCTTCGGCTTCCGCTACGTCCTGCCGACGCACCAAGGAAGGGCGGCCGAGAACGTGCTGTTCTCGGCGATCGTCCGTCCCGGGCACGTGGTCCCGAACAACATGCACTTCGACACGACGCGAGCCAACCTCCTCGCGAACGGCGCCGAGCCCGTGGACCTGCCGATCGAGGCGGCGTACGAGCCGCGGACGCTCGACCCGTTCAAGGGGAACCTCGATCCGGCGAAGCTGGAGAAGCTGATCGCCGAGGTGGGCGCGGAGCGCATCCCGTTCGTGATGGTAACGATCACGAACAACAGCGCCGGAGGGCAGCCGGTGTCGCTGGCGAACCTTCGCGAGGTGAGCCGGATCGCCCATCGACACGGGCTCTTGCTCTTCATGGACGCCTGTCGATTCGCGGAGAACGCGTACTTCATCCGCGAGAGGGAGCCCGGCTACGCCAAGAAGACGCCGCGCGAGATCGCCCGGGAGATCTTCTCCCTCGCCGACGGCATGACGATGAGCGCGAAGAAGGACGGACTGTCGAACATCGGTGGAATCCTTGCGATGAACGACCGCGGTCTGTTCGAGGCGGCGCGCGAGCGGCTGATCCTGATGGAGGGGTTCGTGACGTACGGGGGACTCGCCGGGCGCGATCTGGAGTCGATCGCCGTGGGGCTCTACGAGGCCCTCGACCCGGCGTACCTTGCCGATCGCGTCGGACAGGCTCGCTACCTCGGCGACGGGCTGAAGAGCGTGGGCGTTCCGATCGTCGAGCCGATTGGCGGTCACGCCGTGTACATCGATGCCCTGAACCTTCTCCCCGGATTCCCTCAGGCGGCGTTCCCCGCGCTCGCCGTGACGAACGCCCTCTACCTCGAGGCCGGCGTGCGAGGGGTCGAGATCGGGGGCGTGATGTTCGCTCACGAGGACACGACGGGCCGCACCGTCTACCCCCGTCTGGAGATGGTGCGACTCGCGATCCCGCGGCGGATGTACACCCGAACGCACTTCGACGCGGTGATCCGCGGCGGCGAGATCGTTGCCCGGAAGGCAAGCTCACTCCCTGGATATCGAATCGTCGAGGGGGAGGGCCCGCTTCGTCACTTCGTCGCTCGGTTCGAGCTCGTTCCGCGAGGGTAGGCGACCGTGTCGGCCTACCGCTTGGGCGCGCTGGCTGCTCTCGGAACCGCCGTGCTGTGGACGGGGAGCTACACGGCGTTCACGCTCGCCGTACGCCGCATCGGGGCGGACACACTCAACCGGCTGCGCCTGCTGTTCGCCCTCGTCCTGCTGGTCGTCACGCACCTTGTCGTGGAAGGGACACCGATCCCGCTCAGCGCGGAGCCGAGCCGCTGGCTGTGGCTGTCGCTCTCCGGGGTGATCGGGTTTGCGATCGCCGACGCGTTCCTGTACCGCGCCCTGCTGTATCTCGGAGCGCATCGGACGTCGATGATCTCCGCGCTCGTTCCGGTGATGAGCGCGTTCATGGCTTGGGTGGCGTTCGGCGAGCGCCTGGCCTGGACACAGATCCTCGCGAGCCTTGGCGTCGTCGCCGGGATCCTCCTCGTGCTGACGGGGCGGGGAAGCGGCGGGCCCGGCGCGGCGCGCGGACGCTTCCGGCTCGGGGTCGTCCTCGCCTTGGGAGCGGCGTTGGCGCAGTCGACGCGATACCTCCTGTCGGTCGAGGGAATGCGCGGCGGGTACCCGCCCGTGTCCACGAACGTCATCCAGATCCTCGCGGCGACCGTCGCGGCGTGGGCCGTTGCCGGCCGGAATCACGGCTTCGCGAAGACCCTCGAGGCGCTTCGGGACCGACGGGCGGCCGCCGCCACCGGCGCTGGCGCGGCGTGCGGGCCGTTCCTCGGAGTCACCTTCTCCCTCGTCGCGCTAAGCCACGTTTCGGTGGGCGTCGCGTCGACCCTCATGGCGATGACCCCGGTGTTCCTGCTTCCTGTTTCGAGGCGGGTGTTCGGCGAGCTGATCACGTGGAGGGCGTACGCGGGAACGGCGCTCGCGATCGCGGGGGTCGCCACGCTATTCCTGGTCTAGCGTGCGCCCGGCTCGTCGCTCGTTGCGTTGAGCTGCGGCGGGAGGGTTCCCCGCACCGCGCGCGGAGGCACCGCGGTAAGGTCTACAATGTCCGACGGCCGTCCACCGACCGGTCCCGTGAGAACCAGGTCCACGGACGGGAACCGATCGATGATCTCATCCACGCTCGAGAGCGGCGGAAAGCCGTGCGGGTTGACGCTTGTCCCGAAGAGCGGGCGACCGATGGGGGCCATGACGCGCGCGAAGAACGGATGATCGGGGACGCGGATCCCGACAACGCCGCCCTGCACGGCCGATGCCGGGGCTGCCGCTTGTGCGGGGAGGAGCAGGGTGTAGGGTCCGGGGAGCAGGGATCGCACGGAGGTCCGCTGCTGCTCAGTGAGTGCGGCAAACGTCTCCACGGCGGCCGTGGAGCCGAGGTGAAGCGTGAACGGCTGGTCGGCGGGGCGTTTCTTGAGCCGACGGACCTTGTCGAGTGCGGCGTCGTCCCAGGGGTTTCCTCCGATTCCGTAGAGGGTGTCCGTGGGAAACACGAGGATGAGCCCCGTCTCGAGCGCCTCCGTCACCAGCTCGGGAACGCGTGGGTCGTCGTAGGCGAGTACGGTCGGGATCATGCGCAGACGAAGTGGATGACCTCGCCGTCGGTGACCGCGGCGTCGTGTCCGGCGCGTCGGATCTTCCCTGCGTCTCGGAGGACCTTCTCCGAGCGGGCCCGGAGGAGGTCGTCGAGGGCCATCAACTCGGCCACGACGAACCGATCGGCGAAGTCGGAGTGGATCTTGCCCCCCGCGGCGCGCGCCGTCGTCCCGGCGGGAACGGTCCACGCGCGCACCTCGGGCCCCTCGACGGTGAAGAACGTGACGAGGTTCAGGAGGTGGTAGCCGGCGCGCACGAGCGAGTCGAGGCCCGTCTCGGAGAGCCCGTACTCGGCGAGGTAGGCCGCGCGCTCTTCCGGCGTGGAGGAGGCCTCGGCGATCTCGGCTTCGAGACGTCCGCGGAGAACGACGGTCTCGGCTCCACGCTCCTGCGCGGCGGCGCGCACCGCTTCGGAGTAGGCGTTTTCTCCCGCATCGTCGACGTTCGCGATGAACAGACACGGCTTCGCGGTGAGCGGCGACGCCTCCCGGGCGAGGTCGGCGACCTCGTGCCCCACGGAGATGGATCGAACGGGGTGTCCCTCCGCGACGCGTGCAACGAGCGCGTCCCAAGCCGCCGCGCGGGCGGGCGCATGCCGGTCGGGACCCCTCATCTCCTGGTGGAGGCGAGAGGCGACGCGGCTCAGGGTCTCGTGGTCCTTGAGCAGTAGCTCGGTCTCGACGATCTCGATGTCCCGTTGGGGGTCGATGGACCCCGTCACGTGCGCGACGTTCGGATCCTCGAAGCAGCGGACGACGTGGAGAATCGCGTCGACGGCCCGGATCTCGGCGAGGAACTGGTTTCCCATTCCCTCGCCCTCGCTGGCGCCCTGGACGAGGCCGGCAATATCGATGACGTCGAGGTGGGTGGGCACCTTCTTCTTGTCCGGGAACAGCGCGGCGAGGCGATCCAACCGCACGTCAGGGACGGGCGCCGAGCCGACGTTGGCCTCGATGGTGGAAAACGGGTAACTCTCCACGCGGGCGCCGGCGTTGGCCAGGGCGTTGAAGATGGTGGACTTGCCCGCGTTGGGAAGGCCGACCAGACCACACGTGAAGCCCATGCGACCACCTCGCGGCAACTATAGGAGGGCTGCGAGAGGATGACAAGATGATCGCAAGGCGTCGATCGGCTAGACTCCGCGCGAAAGGGCGGCGAGATGAAGCAGGCGACGACTCAGGTACTTCTTCCGGATCTCGGCGAGATCGAGGACGTGCTCGTTGTGAGTTGGCTCCGACGCGTCGGCGACGTGGTGAAGGAGGGGGACGACCTCGTCGAGGTCGAGACCGAGAAGACGACGTTCGTCGTGCCGGCTCCGACATCGGGGCGGCTCACGCACATCGCGGCAGCGGAAGGAAAGCGGGTAGAGGTCGGTGGCCGACTCGGCGACATCACGAGAGAGTGAGGTCGCGTTCCACGTCCGGCTCGGGCGGATGGCGTACGCGCGGGCGCTCGAGGTTCAACGCCGCGTGCACGCGCTTCGCATCGAGGGAAAGGTGCCCGACGTTCTCCTCACGGTGGAGCACGACCCCGTCTTCACCCGAGGCCGTACGGCGCGGGCGACGGAGTACCTCGTTCCGGCCGACGAAGTCGACCGTGCGGCGATCCCCGTCGTCGACGTCGAGCGAGGCGGGGACATGACGTACCACGGCCCCGGCCAGTTGGTCGCCTACCCGATCGTCGACCTGCGGCGTCACGGGCGGGACGTGAAGCAGTACGTCCGGGCGCTCGAGGAAGCCGCGATCGCGACGCTTCGAACGTACGGCGTCGATGCAGACAGGCGCCCGGGCTTCCCGGGAGTCTGGGTACGGGAGGGCAAGATCGCCTCGATCGGCATCTACGTAAAGGGTTGGGTGACGCGCCACGGGCTGGCGCTGAACGTCGACGTCGATTCGGCTCATCTCGGGATGATCCGCCCGTGCGGGCTCCCGGTGAAGGCGGTGTCGCTCTGCACGATCGCGGCGCGCCCGGTCGCCCTGAGCGAGGTGGAAGACCGCTTCGCGGGGTACCTCGCGGACTTCCTCGGCTGGCGGTTGGAGCCCCGGACGCTGAGGGACCTCGGGGAGCGGGTCTGTGTCTGAACGGCCGCAGTGGCTCAAGGTGCGGGTTCCGACCCCGGCGGAGGCGCTGGGGATCCGGAAGGTGCGCCAGGTTCTGGCCGAGCATCAGGTCGCCACGATCTGCCAGAGCGCGCTCTGTCCGAACGCCGTCGAGTGCTGGAGCGCAGGAACGGCCACGTTCCTGATCCTCGGCGACGTCTGTACCCGCGGATGCAAGTTCTGCGCGGTCAAGACGGGAAGCCCGGAGGGCGCCCTCGACCGGGACGAGCCGGCGCGGGTCGCCGCCGCGGTGCGAGACCTCGGGCTGCGGCACGTCGTGCTGACGTCGGTCGACCGGGACGATCTCCCCGACGGGGGAGCGGCGGTGTTCGTCGAGACCACGCTTGAGATCAAGCGAGCGTCGCCGGGGATCGCCGTTGAGCTTCTCGTTCCCGACTTCTCCGGCGATCCGCGGTCCCTCTTGCAGGTGATGGCGAGCCCCGCCGATGTCCTAGGACACAACCTCGAGACCGTGGCGCGCCTGACTCCTTTGCTGCGGGACCGGCGGGCGTCGTACGAGCAGTCGCTCGGTGTGCTCCGATTCCTTCGCGCCGGCGCCGGGGGGCGTACGATCAAGAGCGGCCTGATGCTGGGGTTGGGGGAGCGGCGAGGTGAGGTTCGGCAAGCGATCGAGGACCTGCACGAGGCAGGGGTCACGTGGGTCACCGTCGGCCAGTACCTGTCTCCGACGGCGGCGGCGGTCCCGGTCCGGCGGTACGTGTCCCCGGAGGAGTTTCGGGAGATCGAGGCCGAAGCGAGGGAGATCGGGTTCTCGTGGGTCACGGCCGGACCGCTGGTTCGCAGCTCGTACCACGCCGAGGTTGTGTACGGAGCCCGATGAGACGGAGGATGGATCTTCGGCCGGAGCCGGCGAGCTGCGGCCTGGCGCTCGATGAGGCCCTTCTGGAATCGGTTCGAGGCGGCGGGGAAGCGATAGTTCGCTTCTGGATTGCGGAGCGGGCCGTCATCGTCGGACGATCTCAGCCGATCGCGTCCGAGGTGGATCTCGCGGCCGCGGAACAAGATGGGGTTCCCGTCCTGCGTCGGATCTCCGGCGGGGGGACCGTGGTTCACTATCCGGGCAACCTGAACGTCTCCGTGGTCGTCGCCGACGCGGCGGCAGGATCGGTGGAGCAGGTGTTCGTGCGGCTCGGCGACTGTGTCGCCGTCGCTCTCCGCGGCATGGGAATCGACGCGCGGCCGGAAGGGAGCGCGGTCGTGAGCCCCCTCGGCAAGCTTTCCGGCGCGGCCCAGGCGCGGCGTGGCCCCGCCCTCCTCTACCACTGCACGTTGCTCTTCCAGCCGGATGTCGTTCCGATGGAGCGGTACCTCCGCGCCCTGCGCCGCGGCTACGTCCCCGGAGGGGTTCCCTCCAAGGCACGGGGCACGGCAACGCTCTCGGAGGCTCTGCATCGCAGCGTGACGGCGGAGGAGGCCGCCGCCGCCGTCTCCGCCGCTCTGACGCGAACCCTCGGCGATTCGAACGACGGTGGGCTGACGGCGGCAGAGGTTGAGCGAGCGGAGGCCCTTCGCTTCGGCCGATACGAGGATCCGACATGGACCGCGTGAGGGTAGAGGACCTCTCCGTGGTGGCGCGCCAGATCGGACGGGCTCCGCGCGGCGTCGACGACGTCGCCCACCGCTGCCGCTTCGGCCGACCCCAGGTGGTTCTCGTCCATCCCGTCGTCGACGGAAATCCGTTCCCGACCCTCTTCTGGCTGACATGCCCGCACCTTCGGCGCGCGGTCTCGGCCCTGGAGTCGGACGGATGGGTGGCTCGTCTCGAGGATGCGGTCCTCGAGGACGATCGGCTCCGCGCCGAGCTCGAGCAGGCCCATCGAGCCTACATCGACCTACGATCCGCGCGCCTGTCCCTCGACGACCGGGCGACCCTCGCGGAGCGCGGGATGCTCCGCGGCCTCCTGGAGAAGGGGATCGGCGGGACCGCCGATCTCGGGCGGATCAAGTGCCTTCACGTCCACGTCGCCCACGCCCTGGCGGGCGGCGGGAATCCGATTGGGAGGATCGTCCTCGCGAAGCTCGAAGCGGCGGAGTGCGACCCGGAAAGCACGATCTGCTCCGCCCCTTGAGGGGCGGAGCAGATCACAAGGTCCGCTGTCAGGAGGGCCCGTCGCCCGCTACGGATCCGCCGTCACCGTCGGCGGCTGGTTGACGTTTCCAACGTGCACCACGAGGGTGTCCGAGGCCGTGAGGCCGCACGGATCCGTCACGACCAGCGTAACGGTCACGTCGATGCCCGCGCAGCCCGTGACCACGGGCGCGAGGAAGACCGGCGCCGCGGCGCAGAAGCTGTCCAGGCGGCCGGCCGACACGCACCACGCGTAGGTCAGGAGATCGCCGTCCGGGTCGGAGACCCACGGCGTGAGCTGCATCGCCGTACCCTCCAGCACGCAGATGGGCTCTCCCAACTCGACCGTCGGAGCCGCGTTGACGTTGCGCACGTGGACCGTTACCGAGTCGTGGGCTTGGAGTCCGCACGGGTCCGTCACCGTGAGGGTGATGACCAGCGAGGTCCCCGCGCACTCGTCCGTGATCGGAGCCGAGAACGTGGGCGTCGGATCGTTCGGTCCGACGAGGATGCCGGACGTCACGGTCCAGCAGTACGTCAGCGTCTCGCACTCCGGGTCGGCGACCACGGGGGTCAGACGAACCGTGGTTCCCTCATCGAGAGCGAAGTCGGGACCCAGTTCGGCCGCCGGGGCCGCGTTGACGTTCCGGACGTGGACCAGAATGGTGTCGCATGCGGAGGCGCCGCACGGATCGACCGCACGGACCATGAGCGGAATCTCGACTCCTTGGCAGAAGTCGATCCTCGGCGCACGGAAGATCGGCTGGAGTGCGGCGGGATTGTCGAAGCTGCCGACGCCTCCTCCGCTCGTCCAGCTGTAGGTCAATCGATCGCCGTCCGGGTCGGCGGCCGCGACCTGAAGGAGAATCGCGTCCCCTTCGTCGACCCACACGTCGGCCTTCGCGTCGATCGTCGGCGCGTGGTTGACGTTGTTCACATGGATGATGAACGCGTCGGTTGCGGATGCGCCGCACGTGTCGAGGGCCGTCAGGGTCACCTTCACGTCCAGGTCCTCACAGCCGTTGAGCATCGGGGCGGTGTAGACCGGGTCGAGCGACGTCGGGTCGCTCAGGGTCCCGTAGGAGACCTGCCACAGGATGGACAGAATGTTGCAGTCGTAGTCGCTGACCGTTCCGTGAAGCTGGAGGGATTGGCCCTCGTCGATCGTCTTGGCCGCGCCGGGCGTCGTGCACGGACCGACGGGCGTGAGGATCGGGCGGGCCGGCGCAGAGTACGCTGGACAGACAGGAACGGCGGGAGCGGGGCACGTCGGGGTCGGCGTCGCCGGGCACGGAGTTCCGCACCCCACGGGGCACAGCGGACAGGTTCCCGACACGATCGCGCCCTGCATGAGGATGTCCGCGGCGTCCGCGCAGTACAGGGTGTTGTTTCCGGGTCCGCCGAGGAGGGCGTCGTTCCCCTCGCCCCCATCGAGGACATCGTCACCGGCCTCCCCTTCGAGGGAGTCGTCGCCGGCGCCGCCGCAGATCAGATCGTCGCCCGCCCCTCCGAACAAGAGGTCGTCCCCCTCGCCGCCGTCGAGGACATCGTCGCCGATTCCTCCCTCGAGGATGTCGTTCCCCGGTCCGCCGATGAGGACGTCGTTGCCGCCGAGACCGATGATGAAGTCGTTGCCGGAGAGCCCGAAGATCAGGTCGTTGCCGGGCGTTCCGTACAGCACATCGTCCTTGTCGGTTCCGTAGATGACGTTCGTCACGCCGTAGCAGGCGTAGCTAGGCGGGATCTGCCCCGCGACGGGAGTCGTCGCGATTTGCTCCGGAGTTCCGACCGCCGCGTAGAGCGCGCTGACGAGCGCTCCGGGGTCGTCGGCGCTCCAGTAGCTCCCGCAGGTCTCGAGGGCCAGCGCGCGAAGCGTCTCGCTCGCGGCGGCCTCCACGTCGAGTCCGACGACGTGCAGGCAGATCTCCGGGGACAGGGTGCCGATCATCTTCGCCACGGCCAGCTCCTGCCCGCCGCAGTTTCCCTCTCCGTCGCTGATCAGGACAATCGCTCCCCCGTTCCCGCGGGCGGCGAGCGCGTTGGCGGCCAGCGTGAGGGAGTCGGCGAGAGGCGTCTTGCCCCGCGGAGTCACCTGGTTCACCGCGGCGGCCATCCGGCTGCCCGCGGCTCGGGTGAACGGAGCGATGGGGTACAAGAACTCGATGTCTTGACAGCTTTCCACCTGGTTCTGATAGCCAATCCGGTGCCCGAACACGATCATGCCGACGTTTCCCTGCTCCGGCATGGCGCCGAGGATTTCGGCGAGGGCCGACCGGGCTGCTGCGATGCGCGTGCCGGCGCCGAACGCCTTGTTCATGCTGTTCGACGCGTCCAGGATCAGAACGAGGTCCCGCGGTGCTGCGCTGGCGGCGGCTGCCGAGAGCAGCCCGAGAGCAAGCACCGCCAACAGGATCACCTTGATCTTCATTCGTGCCTCCTTATCAGTGGACCCAACTTCCGTCGAGATTCTAGCGAATCGAGGAGGCGCATTCTGTGATCTGGATTACACTTTCGCGGTCTCCGGAGGCTTCGTATCCTCCAGAACCTCGAGCAGCTCGCGCCGGCGGCCGGTCGGAATGAGGGCGTGGAGCTCCGAGCGCTGTACGCGTCCGCACCCGAGAACGAGCCCCCTGTGGGAGAGAGCTACGTATGAGTCCGGAAGGGCCACCGGGATCCGACGGCCGAGAAGAAGCGCGCGCAGCGTCGCGAGGTCGAGGTCGATCCTCGCCCGACGGATCCGCTCTCCGAGGGCCGAGAGGAAGGTGCTGGTCGGCTTGGGGCCGTCGGGCATCCACCGCAGGGCGCGGAGGCCCGGGGGACGTCGGGTGTGGACCTCGGGGGAAAACTGGGCGGAGGCGACCCAGCTCTCCGCCCCCTGCTCCGTGACGCACAGGGACGAGAGATCCTCTTCTGGGACTCCGAACGCACGTCCGTAGAACTCGAGGAGCCGCTCCCTAGGCGAGGCGTTCGATTCGGGCAACGAACCCTCCTCCGCTGTCCAGATGGTGCGGGTAGATGCGAGCACAACCGGCGACCTCCTCCGGATACCGGAGGTGGTTCCACGACGTCAGACCGGAGGCGCAGGGGAACGGAAGCGCAAGTCGGACGACCCGCGCCCGTCGGCATTCCAGGAGGTGTGCGACGATCGCCTCGTTCTCCTCCGGAGCGAATGTGCAGGTGGAGTACACGAGCCGCCCGCCGACGCGGAGCAGGTCGAACCCGCGGAGGACGAGCATCTCCTGGATGCTGGCGAGTCGCCGGATGGCGGACGGGGTGGCGCCGTTCCGCAGGGAGGACTCCTTCCGGAGGGTTCCCTCCGCGGAGCAGGGCGCATCGACCAGGACGCGGTCGAACCCGCCGCCGAGGGGGAAGTCCTGCCCCCGGTACTCCGAGATCGCGACATTCCAAGTTCCGACGCGGTTCACGTTCGCGAGCAAGGCCTGCTGCCTCCGGCCGTTCGGCTCGTTGGCGACGAGGCGGCCGCGGTTTTGCATCCGCGCGGCGATGTCCGTCGTCTTCCCCCCGGGGGCGGCGCAAAGGTCGAGGACGAGCTCGCCCGGCTGCGGGTCGAGGGCGGCGACCGGGATGCTCTGGGTGATCTCCTGGAGGTAGAACAGGCCCGCCCAGTGCTCGAGGGTGGCTCCCACCGGCTGCGCGGTGCGGAAGAACGTCGGCTCCCACGCGAACGGCTCGAGGGCGATCCCGCAATGGGCGAAGCGAACGCGCAGATCCTCGGGACGGATGCGCAACGTGTTCGTTCGAAGGTCGGTGGGAAGAGGCCGGTCGCACGCCGCGAGGAACTCGTCCCACTCGGAGATGATCGAGCGGTACCGGTCCAGGCCGACGGGGGCCATCTTCGTCATGGAGTCGCTCGCGGCGCGCGCAGGGCGCGGATCATCGTGGAGTGGAGACAGCCGTTGGACGCGACGATCCCCATCTTCGCGTCGAGGAGAGGCCGCCCCTCGAGGTCCGTGACGGCTCCGCCTGCCTCCGTCACGAGGAGGCGTCCCGCGGCGACATCCCAGTCGTCGAGCGACACGTACCAGACGACGTCGAAACGTCCCGCGGCGACGTACGCGAGGTCGAGCGCCGCGGATCCGAGCAGGCGGAGGGATCGGGCGTGGGGCGCGAAGACAGGAAGCCGTTCGAGCGTCGCAGCCTGACGCTCGGGGAGGGCCGACAGCCCGATGCCGATCACGGCGCCATCCAACGTGGCGAGACGGCTGACCTGGATCGGGCGGCCGTCCAGGCGAGCGCCCTGCCCCCGCACCGCCGTGAACAGCTCGTCGCGGCAGGGATCGTAGATGCAGGCGAGCACGGGGCCTTCGCCGTCCGCGAGTCCGATCGACGTCGAGACGTGGGGCACTCCGCGCAGCAGGTTGTTCGTTCCGTCGAGGGGGTCGATGCTCCAGCGATAGGACGAGGATCCAGAGCGGTTCGTGCCCTCTTCCGAGACGATCCCCCACGTCGGGAAGGACGATCCGAGCGCGTCGATGAGGATGCGCTCCGCCTCGCGGTCGTAGACGGTGACGGGATCGTGGCGATGGGCCTTCGCTTGGGACTCCACCCCGGGATCCGAGAGGCCGCGCCGCAGGACGGCGCCCGCTCGGCGCGCCGCATCGGTCGCGACGACGAGGGCTTCGCGCAGCACCGCATCGGTTGGGGGAAGGGCGCGGCCTGACGTCATCGGGTTCGCCTCACGTCGTGCGGGGCTCGGGCGCGAGTCTCGCCGAAACGGCTCGCGCAAGGTTGTCGTGGATCGCCGTACCCGTGCGCTCGATCCTACGGCGCTCGCGGACCAGCCGCGCTCGGGCGCCGGGGTCCTCGAGGCTTCGCAGGTTGACGTCGACGTTGAGAAGAGACGAGCGCAGGGCCGCGAGGGCAAGGTGGGCGCCGGCTCCCACGTCGCTGACGATCGAGTTCGGCGCCTGCGGCACGAGCGTCTCGAGCCGGCGCAGGAGGTCGACGGTACGTTCCGCGGCCCGCAGGGGGACCGATGAGGCCAGCAGAAGAGCCTCTTGGAGTCCCGCCGCGCGCGCCGGGTCGTCCTTCGGGCGTCGCAGGGCCGTCATCACCGCGCGGAACGCCGCTTCGTCCTCCTGGGCGAGGCGGAGGAACTCCTCGCCGACCGTCCGGAAGGCGAGATCGAGATCCGTCCAGTCGAGGGCGTCGCCTTTCGTTCTCGCGACGGCAACGACCATCGAGCCGAGGCTCGCGCCGAGTGCGCCCGCCACGCACGCGGCGCTCCCGCCGCCGGGGGTGGGCGCGCTCGATGCCAACCGATCGAGGTACGCGGCGAGCGCCTCTACGGTCCACGATGGGTAACTCACTTGCGCTCCTCCCCGCGGGCTCCGCTCGACGGGCGAAACGAAAAAGGGACACGCGATCCGACTCGCTGTCCCCTTCGCGCCGCCTCCGGGAGCCTAGGCCGCTTTCTTCGCAAGGAGCTTCTCGAGGTACGCGGTGGCTTCTCCGACGGTCGAGATCTTCTCGGCCTCTTCGTCCGGGATCTCGACCCCGAACTCGTCTTCGAACTCCATGATGAGCTCGACCGTGTCGAGCGAGTCCGCCCCGAGATCCTCGACGAAGGACGATGCATCCGTGACCTCATCCGCGTCGACCATCAACTGATCGCAGATGATCGCCTTCACCTTGTCGGCAATGTCACTCATGACAGAGAAACCTCCCTTTGGTCGCGCGTTCTATGGGAAGAGCCCGCCGTTGACACCGATCACCTGCCCAGTTATATAGGATGCCTCCGACGAAAGCAAGAAGCACACCACGTCTGCGATCTCCTCGGGGCGCGCCGGGCGCCCGAGCGGGATCCTGGCTACGTACGCGGCGCGAGCTTCGTCGGAGAGGGAGGCGGTCATCTCCGTCTCGACGAAGCCGGGGGCCACGGCGTTGACCCGGACTCCGCGGCCGGCAACCTCCTTTGCAGCGCTCCGACAAAGCGCGACGATGCCTGCCTTGGACGCAGCGTAGTTGGCCTGGCCTACGTTTCCCGTTTCCCCGATGACGGAGGCGACGGCGACGATCGCCGAGCCGGGGCGCCGCAGCAGGGTCCGCAGACAGCCTTGGATGGTGTGGAAGGTGCCGCCAAGGTTCACGGCGAGGACGTCGTTCCAGTCATCGGGCGACATCCGCATCGCGAGGGCGTCCCGTGTGATTCCCGCGTTGCAGACGACCAGGTCGATTCCTCCGAATCGTCGCACGGCCTCGTCGATCGCCCCGCGGACCTCGTCCCGGCACGCGACATCGGCCGCCACGAAGTGCGCGCCGGGGAGGTCGCGCGCCCACGCAGCGCCCGCCGCTTTGTCTCGGCCCAGGCCGACGACCTGAGCCCCCTCGGCGTGCAGCCGCACGGCGACGGCGCGGCCGATTCCGCGCGTTGCTCCGGTGATCAGAGCGATCTTCCCGTCAAAGCGCGCCATCGATGACCTCCTTGTACGTCAGAAACTGGATTCGATCCGTGGCCCTGCGGCCGAGACCCGTGAGGACGCTGCCCGCGCCGACTTCCACGGCGTGCGTCGTTCGCATCGCGACGAGCGCGTCGAGGACGTCCAACCAGCGGACGCAAGACGTCATTTGGGTCGCGAGGAGCGTCTTCAGGCGCGCCGCGTCGCTCTCCGCGGCGCCGCTGACCGAGGAGACGACGGGCAGGGCCGGTGCGGAGAACGGGGTGCCGTCGATCTCCGGCGCGAGCGCGGCCTCGGCCGGCCGCATGAACGGAGAGTGAAAGGGCCCCGACACTTGGAGGGGCACCCCGTGCCCGCCTCGACGGGCCACGGCCTCGACGAGGGCGGCGAGGCCGGCCGAGGAGCCGGACACGACCACCTGCGTCGGCCCGTTGTGGTTGGCCACGTGGACCTCGGACCCGATCTCGCGACACAGCGAGCGCACCGCTCCGAGGTCGAGCTTCACCACGGCCACCATGCCCCCGGTCACGCGGCTCATCAGCTCGCCGCGACGGAGGACGAGGCGCAAGGCGTGCTCGGCGGTGACGACGCCGGCGGCGACGAGAGCCGCGTACTCGCCGAGGCTGTGGCCAGCGACGGCGTGCGGGGAGACGCCCGCCGCGCGCACCTGGGCCGTTCGCGCGAGGGAGTCGAGAAGGATGACCGGCTGGGCGGCGTCGGTCCGGGCGAGCCGCTTCGTCTCCCCGGTCGAGATCCAGTCGCGTAGCGGAAGGCCGTTCTCGGCGGCGATCCGGTAGAGCGACTCGAGCTCCGCATTCGCGGGCACGATCTCCCGCGGCAGCGTTCCCTGCCCGGGGTAGAGGAACGCGACTCGAGGAACCATAAGATCTTCCCTCACATCCGGACGACGGCCGCACCGTACGTGATGCCGGCCCCGAAGGCGGTCATAGCGACAACGTGGCCCGGGCGGACCCGACCTCCCCGTACGGCCTCGTCGAGGGCGATCGGAATCGACGCCGACGAGGTGTTGGCGACGCGATCGACGTTCGTGATGACTCGGTCGGGGGAGACCGCCAGGCGGCGGGCCAGGGCGTCGATGATCCGCAGATTCGCCTGGTGAGGAATGACCCAATCCACCTCGCCCATCGGCAGCTTCGCTCGGCGGAGAGCGTGCTCGATCGCCTCCGCCATAAGGGGCACCGCGTTGCGGAACACGCCCGACCCCTCCATCTGCAGGAAGTGGAGTCGGGCGTCCACGGTCTCGCGGCTGGCCGGAAGCCGAGTGCCTCCCGCAGGCATGTGGAGGAGAAGCGCCTTCTCCGGATCCCCGTGGATGGAGACCCCGAGAACGCCCGTCCCCGCGGAACCGGGCCGCAGGACGACGGCGCCGGCGCCGTCG
>CAZWQN010000015.1:0-23845 GCA_964635895.1 uncultured Thermotogae bacterium
TCATGACCATCTCGCGCTGCGCCCCCACCGTCGCGTACGGCGAGCCGGCCGCGTATCCGCCGAGCATCATGGCGAGCGACGGGACCACGAGCAGGTACAAGACGAGGATGAGGTCGCCGTACCCCGCGAGGAGCGCCGGATACCCGCCGAGCGGAATGTAGAAGAGGAGCGCGGCGACGGCCACCAGGGAGACCACGGGCATCAAGTTGTACAGCCACGCGACGGCGTGTCGCGGCACGACGTTCTCTTTGACCATCAACTTGGCCACGTCGAAGAAGGGTTGCCTCAAGGGCGGGCCCATCCGCGACTGCATGCGGGCGGCCAGGCGGCGGTCGAGGCCCTTGTAGAACATGCCGACGAGCGTGCCGCCGAAGAGGATCGCGGCTCCCTGCCAGAGGACGTTCTGGAGCATGACGGTCATCCGAGAACCCTCCTTGTCTTCTCGCGCGAAAGGCGGATCAGGACCTCCTTGGTCTCCACCGAGTCGGTCCCTCGCTTGTCGACCAGGTGCACGCGGTCCATGCAACACATGCACGGGTCGATCGACGCAGCAATGATCGGGATGTCGGCGATCTCCTGTCCGAGGAACTTCGGGACCCACGACATGAGGTTCGAGTACGTGGGCGCCTTCACCTTCCAGGCGAGGGGCTCTTCGATCCCTTCTCCGAGCCGGATGTAGTGGAAGACTTCGCCACGCGGCGCCTCATGGCGGCCGATCCCCTCGCCCTCCGCCTTCTTGAGCGCCGAGAGGAGCGCCGGGATCTTGGGAATCGACATCAGCTCCCCAGCGGGCAGGTGGTCCAGGCAGAACTCGATAATCTCGATCGACTGGCCGACCTCGAGGAGGCGTACGACGATGTTGTCGAACACGTCGCCCGTCGGTTTGACGCCGTAGTCTTCGGGCGTGATCGCACGGACTTCCATGTCGGCGTAGGCGAGGTAGGGCATGTCCTGCCGGACGTCTTTGCAGACCCCCGAGGCCCGCGCTACGGGCCCTGCAGCGCACAGCGACACGGCCTGATCGTAGGTCAGGGCGCCGACGCCGCGCGTCCTCATCTCGACCGACTTGTCGTGGAGGTACGCGTCGATCATCCGGTCGAGGAGACCCTTGTAGTACCCGAGCGCCTCGCGTGCGAGGTGAGCCTTCTCGTTCGGGATGTCCCGGCGGACGCCGCCGAAGATCGGAATCGCGTAGTCGACGCGGTTTCCCGTCACTTGTTCGAGAAGATCCATCGCCTTCTCGCGCACGTTCCACGTGAGGTGCAGAAGCGTGTCAAAGCCGAGCTCGTGCGCGCCGACGCCCGCCCACAGAAGGTGCGAGTGGATTCGCTCGAGCTCACCGATGATGGTTCGGATGTACTGGGCTCGCGGGGGCACCTCGATGCCCGCGGCGTTTTCCACCGCCTGTGTGAGCGCCAGCGGGTGGGAAATCGAGCAGATGCCGCAGATTCGCTCCGCCAGGTACAGGACTTGGATGAGGTTTCGCTTCATGCCCATGTACTCGATGCCGCGGTGGGCGTACCCCGGCGTGATCTCCACGCCCACGATCCGCTCGCCGTCGAGGCGGAACGAGAACTCGATCGGTTCCTTAAGGGCAGGGTGCAGGGGTCCGATCGGCACGGTGTAGCACGCGGCGTCAGTCCCGATGTGGAGGTGGATCGATTCGTTATTCATCGCGTGTCTCCCACTTGACCATTCGCTTCACGAGCTTCGCCGTCTCGCCCTCGAGGTCTTTCCGCCAGGGATGAATCGTCGATCCCTGGGGCAGGAAGAGGTTGCGTGCGTCCGGGATCCCCTCGATCTCCACTCCGTAGAACTCGCGCTTCTCCCGCTCCGATGTCTGGGCGCCGGGGAGGAGGTCGGTGATCGTCGGAAGGCGGAGGTCGTCCTTCGAGACGACCGTTCGGATCGTGCATGTGGCCTCGCCGAACCGCTCCCCCCATCCTGTCGTGAAGTGGTAGTTGAAGGCGATGGCCTCGCCGAGATCGTCGCCCGAGATCACGGACAGGTGAGGCGCATAGCGCGCGCACAGATGGGCCACCGCGTCGTGGAGCGCCTCTCGTGGCACCACCAACCAGATGTCCGAGACGACCGACGGTGTCACCGTCCCCACGCGCCGCTCGACGACGCGGTCTTCGAGAAGGCCGCGTCCGAGAGCCGTTCGAAACGTCGACAGAAGCTCCTGCGGGTTCATGTTCTCACCTTACGCTCGAGGGTCTCCAGCTTGGTCACCGCTTTCACGACTCCGTCGATGATCGCCTCGGGTCGGGCCGGGCAGCCCGGAACGTAGATGTCGACGGGAATCACCTCATCGATGGGTCCGACGAGGTTGTACGACTCGTAGAAGACGCCGCCCGTCGATCCGCAGCCGCCGACGACGACGACCGCCTTGGGGTCGGGCGTCTGCTCGTAGATCCTCTGCAGGCGCGGCAGCATCGGCCTCGTGACGGGTCCGGTGATGAGAAGGACGTCGGCGTGCCGGGGGGTCCCCGTCAGCATGATGCCGAAACGCTCGACGTCGTAGCGCGGCGTTAGCGCCGCGACGATCTCGATGTCACACCCGTTGCAGGATCCGGTGGCGATGTGGAATACCCAGAGCGCCCGCTTGAACGATCGAGGTAGTGCCATTCGCCTCACCCCACCCACACGAACAGGACGCCGAGAAACGCCAGGGCTCCGACGAACCACGCCACGTAGTCATTGATGACCCCGGTGTGGAGGCCCCTTACGCGACGGTAGTAGGCGTCGAGACCGTCCAGCATGCCCCAGTACAGGTGGCCTCCACGAACATGCAGGTCGCCCGGAGTCGACGGCTCCTCGTTGCCCGACAGGAAGGCCTTCGTCTGATCGGTGCCCTTCTTGTAGCTCCGTCGCCCCGTCGACCGCAGGACCAAGGCGAGGACCGCGATCCCGAGGCTGAGGAGTCCCCAGGCGATGGGATTCCACGTCCCGAAGCCGGAACTGATGCCGCTCATCAGAAACCTCCCAACACGGCGTGGATGTACGCGTCGCGTCCGTACCACAAGGCCCGAGCCGCGGGCGTCACGATCCGCTCGACGAAGAAGCCGGGGAACAGACCGAATCCGATGACGACGGCCGCGAGGACGACCATCGGGACGAGCATTCCGAGCGGTGCCTCGCCGCCGACGCTTGCCGCCTCCGGCCTCGGACCGAGGAACACGGCCTGGAACGCCTTCAGGAAGACGGCGAGCAAGAGGATGCTCGACAGGACGGCCACCACGGCGAGAAACGGGTTCAGCTGGAACGAGCCCTCGTAGATCAGGAACTTGGAGGCGAACCCATTGAACGGAGGAATCCCCGCGAGCGCCAGCGCTCCGACAATGAAGAGAACGGAGGTCAAGCGCATCGTGTGGGCGAGCCCGCCCATTCGGTTCAGGTCGCGCGTTCCCGCCGCACGGATGGCGGCGCCCGCGGTCAGAAAGAGGAGACCGATGCAGGCGGCGTCGTTGATCATGTGGAAGATGCCGCCCTGGAGGGCGACGAAGCCGAAGTCCGGCTTGGTCGGGATCGTCACGAGAGCGACCCCCACGCCGAGCAGCATGTAGCCGATCTGGGACAGGGCCCCGTAGGCGATCAACCGCTTGAGGTCGTTCTGCAGGAGCGCGACGGTGACGCCGACGAAGATCGTGACCAGGGCGAGGGCGACGATGAGCCAGCCGAGCAGAACAGCGTTGGCCACGCCGCCGTAGATCGTGAACATCACGCGGAACAGCCCGTAGAGACTTGCCTGGCTGTTGACGACGAGGACCGCCGACACGGGCGCGGGCGCCTCGCCGTATGCGTCCGGTGCCCACATGTGAAGCGGCACGGCGGCCGCCTTCATGCCGAGTCCGACGAACAGGAACGTCAGAGCCACCTGATCCACGACGCTTCCCCGGATCGCGGACGCCAGGTACGCCATGTTCAGTCCCCCGTGCTCGGCGTACAAGAGCCCGATGGCGAGGAGGACGAAGATCCCCGCGAGGGTGTACATCGTCATCACCTTGTACGCCGCCTCCGGGGCCCGCTTCTGCCACGCCTGGAAGCCGATCAGGCCGCAGGCGGCGATCGACGTGATCTCGAGGAAGACGAAGAAGTTGAACAGGTCGCCCGTGACCTCGAGGCCGAGGATCGCCGTAGTGAGGAGCAGGAAGAGCGCGTAGAACAGGTCGCCGCCGGACCGATCCCGCAGGTACCGGAAGCTGAACATTCCTGCGCAGAGCGTGACGAGCGCCGTGATGAGGACCATGAACACGTTCATGGCGTCGATCTCGAACAGGATCCGGACCGGAATCGCCATGCCCGACGGGAGGGGCACCGCGAAGCCGTCCGGGCTCCCCATCACGTACAGGATCGGCGATCCGTCGGATCCGAGGAAGCGAACCGCGAGGAGCGCAGCGAGGGCCGCGGTCACGAGCAGGACCAGGGCGACGAAGCCGTTGCGCGTCGTCCGCCCGAGCTTCCCGACGATCGGCGCCAGGAAGGCGCCCAGGAGTGGGACGGCGATCAGCAGAACGGGAACGTGAGGCATGAGGGCGCTCATCCCTTCAGCTCCTTCACCTTCCGCGCGTCAAGCGTACCGTGGTGGCGGTAGACGTGGATCGCGAACGACAGGAGGAGCGCGGTCGTGGCCATCCCGATGACGATGCTCGTCAGCGTGAGCGCCTGCGGCGTCGGGAGGACCATCCGTTTCGCCGCCGGAGCGTAGGTGTAGATCGGGGCGACCCCCGCCGTTCGATACCCGAACGTGACGAGGAAGAGGTTGACCCCCGTCTCGATCAACGAGCCGCCGACGACGAGCTTGACCAGGTTCCGCTTGAACAAGAGCGTGTAGATCCCGAGGATGACGAGCATCGCCGACGCGATGAACGGCAGGTTCCCGAGGCTCATTCTCTCTCCTCCTTCCTTCCTCCGATGAGCATGGCGATGACCACGCTCGTGAGCCCGGTCAGGACCTTCAGCCCGACGGCCCAGTTCATCCACGGCAGCGTTCCCGCCGTGCTGACCGCGCCGCTGTTGGATCCGAACGGCACGGACTGACCGAACGGGACGCCGGGGCTGTTGGCGAACAGGTTGAAGAAGAACGCCGTCCCGATCCCGAACAAGCCCAAGGCGAGGAAGAAGATCGCGCCGACCTCCTCGAGCGTCTGAAACCAGTGTCGGTTGACGCGTCCCTTCAGCCCCGCCGATCCGAAGGCGACGAGGAGCAGGGCGAACGCGCTCGACACGACGGCGCCTCCCTGGAATCCTCCGCCGGGGGTGAGGTGGCCGTGCATGATGACGTAGAAGCCGAAGACGATGATCAGCCCGTACGTCAGTCGAGTGATGGTTCGGACGACGACGGACATGCGGTAGTCGGAGTTCATCGCTCCTCCTTCCGCAGGGTTCGGAATGCGACCAAGACGCCGACGACGGCGGCGTAGAGGACGGTGGCCTCGCCAAGTGTGTCGAATCCGCGGTAGTCGAAGACGATGGCGGTGCAAGCGTTGTTCGCCGCAAGCTCCCGTTGCGAGTTGGCGATGAAGTAGTCGTCCATCGCGGTCTCTGTGGGTTCGCCGAACGGGTGAACGCTCGCTGCCGCGAGGAGGAGGAGCGAGGCGAAGAGCAGGAACGACACGAAGAACAGGACCTTCTTCATTCCTCCTCCTTCCGCCGCGTGCGGCGGAGCGCGATGATGTACACCGCCGTGGTAAGCGCGGCTCCGATCCCCGCCTCGGCGATCGCGACGTCCGGCGCCTGGAGGATGTAGAACTCGAGCGAGACGAGGAGGCTGGCCGACCCCAGGGCGATCACGGAAGCCAACAGGTCCTTGAACCACACCGCAAGGACCCCGCCAAGCACAATGAGCGCGAGAAGGACGATCTGCAGGACACCTTCAAGGATCGTCATCGGTCCTCCCACTTGTCGACCACGGCGCCCCACGGCCTCACGCCGCTCCGTCGGGCGGCGCGGGCGATGGCGTGGGATCCCGTGGGATTGGTGACGAGCAGGGCGGCCAGGGCGATGAGCGCGTGGATGGCGAGGGTCTGATTCGCTCCGCCGCCTTTCGCGAACGCGTAGATCACCACACCGAGCGTGGTGAAGATCGACCCGAACGTCGTGCATTTCGTTGCGCCGTGGAGGCGCGTGTACACGTCCGGGAACCGCATCAGGGCGAGCGCGCCGAGGCCGTTGAACAGGACGCCGATCCCGAAGAAGACGTAGAGAAGGATGCTCATTCCAGGCCTCCCTCGAGGTAGTGGGCGATGTACAGCGTTCCGATGAACGACAACAGCGCGTAAACGATCGCGACGTCGACGAGTACCGCCTGTTCGTACGCCGCGCCAAGCACGATCATCAGCGTGACGACGAGCGTGTTCACGGTGTCGAGTCCGACGGCGCGATCGGCCGCCGTCGGACCGAGGGCGAGCCGCGCCATGGCGAACACGGTGAAGAAGAGCAGGGCGCCGGCGACGGCGAAGAACGTCACAGGTACCGCGATCATTCGGCGATCCTCCTTGCCCAGCGGGGGAACGATCCGCAGACCGACTCGATCGGAGCTGCGGGGTCGCTGACGTGGATCCAGTGGACGTAGAAGTCGCCGCTCTCGTCGTCGACGTCGACCGTCAGCGTGCCCGGGGTCAACGTGATCGAGTTGGCGAGAAGGGTTCGGCCGAAGTCCGTGGCGAGCCCCGGCGAGATGCGCACGATGCCAGGGCGAATCCTGCCGGTGATGACCCGGTAGGCGACATCAAGGTTGGCCTTGGCGAGCGCCACGAGGAACGGCCCGAACAGGTAGACGATGAACAAGAAGAACCGAACGGGGTTGAGCAGGCGATACGGGCTCTTCTTCCCCTTCTCGCGCCGTTTGATCAGTCGACCGCCGATGAGGCCGGCGATGACCGAGAGAACCGCGCCCGAAACCAACTCCTCGACGCTCCAAGCTCCTACCGTGCCGCTGGCGAACGTCAGCAGAAGGTAGAGGATGAAGGCGAAAACTGCAGTGACCAGAGTCGCGAGCATTCCACCCCCCGACGCAGGACTTCGAGTTGTCGCTTCGAGATTCACCCCTCGACGGCGCGGGATGATACCGAGAGAAGCGGCATTCCGCAACGTGACCGGCGATCCGGCGAGGCGTGTCGCGGCGGGACTACCGGATCTCGATCTCGACGACGAGCGTGTCAGTGTTGCCGCCGTCGTCGGTCACGGTCAGGCGGACCCCGAACGTGCCGGGCATCGAGAAGACGTAGACTGTGACTGGGTCGGTGGAATCAGCGACGCCGTCGCTGTTGAAGTCCCATTCATACCCGACGATGGTCCCGTCGAGGTCGACGGACGGCTCTCCGCTGAAGGTGACCGGCTCGCCGGCCATCGGAGCCAGCGGCATGAACTCGATGTCGGCGATCGGCGGCTGCGTGGAGGAAGCTGCTGCGGGAGGCGAAGCCTGGGTTTCTTGAGGGGCGATCGGCGCCTGTGTCTCCGGGGACGTCGGGGTCGGCTCAGATGGCGTGAGTGGAGCGGCAACCTCGACCACGTACGAGGCGGTGTCGTGGTTGCCTCCGTCGTCGGTGACCGTCAGGCTGACGGAGTACACGCCGCTTGCCCGGAAGACCCATACGGCAGCGGGTCCCGTCGCGTCCGTTCTTCCGTCGGCGTCGAAGTCCCAGGCGTAGTTCACGATCTGTCCGTCGAAGTCCCGCGATGCCGATCCGTCGAAGCCGACGGGGATTCCCGGCGTCGGCGCGATCGGGGAGTACGCAAAGTCGGCCACCGGCGGCTGGAAGCTCCTCACGACGGGGAGTGCCGCGTCGGCGCCGTTGCGAACCTCGAGGGACAGTGTCTTCGTGGCGGTGTTGCCGGCGTCGTCCGTCACGGTCAAGGCCACCTCCGCGCGGCCGGCGACATCGAACGTGCGGACGACCGAGCTTCCGCGAGCATCCACCATGGCGTCGCCGTCGAAATCCCACACGTAGTCCACGATGGATCCGCCGACGTCGGACGAGCTCGATGCATCGAAAACGACCGTCTCACCCACGGCGGGCGCCGCCGGCGTGTGCGTGAAGTTCGCCGTTGGCGCCAGGGAGATGACGACCACCTCCTGCGGTGGGAAGTGGCCGCCCAGCGCGATCGGGGGCGCGTCGGACGTGGTGACGCGCACCTGGCGGACCTCTGGGGTGGTGAAGGAGAACCCCGGCGGGAGGGAGCGGACATCGATCGACAGGATGTAGATTCCGGGGGCAAGGCCGTAGAACGCGAAGTCTCCGCGGGCGTCCGACGTCGCGGACGCCGTCTCACCGGGCCCGGTCAAGGTGAGCCGAATGCCAGGCAGTCCACCCTCCGTGCTCTGGCGCTTCCCGTCTTGGTCGACGTCTTCGTAGACGCTCCCGCGAAGGGCGCCGACGGGGGAGACGGGAACTTGCATTGTCACGCGGTCCCCGGCGACGACGGCGACGTCGATCGGGCCCGCTGCGGCGGCGTCCGCGGGCAGCTCGCTGACCGTTACGCGGTACGTTCCTGGAGGGAGGGGCGGGAAATCGAAGCACCCCGCGGCGTCGGTCGAGGTCGGGCAGCCCTCGGCGATGAGGACGGCGCCTCCGACCGGGGTGTCCCCTTCGTTGTAGGCTCCGTCGCCGTTTCGATCGATGAACAGGCGCCCTCCGAGACGACCTTTGGTCACGAGAAAGGGGACGGGAAGGTCGAAGCTTGCCCGCAGCGCGATCCCCCATCCGAACGACGGCGGATCCAGGCCGTCGCGGGTCCACGCGACGGCGGCGCTGAAGAGAACGTCCAGGCTCTCTGATATCCTGACGAAGAGCGACGTGGCGAGGTCGTAGTCGTCGACCCCGCTCTGGAAAACGATCGAAGCCTCATGCAGCGTTCCTTCGGGACGCAGGGCGAGGGAAGCGTTCGACGTTGCCCGGAGCGTCGTTCCCGTCGTGACGTCGACGTACTTCTCCTGTTGCAGCCTCAGGAAGATGTAGAAAGCGTCCAACGAGAGGCCGACTCCTTGGCCGTGCGCCAGCGTGCGCACGTGGCTTCCCGTGACCCGATCGAGTCGGTCCACGACCCGGCCGTCGAACGCGTAGGGGAAGACGCCGCCCGACTGCGTCAGGCCGTAGGCCAGGAGAAGGCCGACGTCGTCCTGAACCGCAGGGTCTTCGCCGCGCGCTCGTTCGAACTCGAGAGTCGTCCGCACCTCGGGGCCGTAGGTGATCGGCAGAGCGTAGAGGTTGAACCCGAGGGTGTCCTCGATCGCGGTCTCGACGGAGGGGTCGTCGACGACGTTGTCGCGCACGTGGGCGAGCGACACGCCGACGGACAGCGCCCGCAGCCGCAGTCGCTGGGCGATCTCGATGCCGGCGGAGTCCCTGCGCAGCCCCGGGAAGTACGTCTCGACGGAGAACGCGCTCCCGGACAGGAAGTACCCGTCGGCGTCCAGCGTGGTGTTGAACAGGAAGGCGTGTCCGAGGAGCCCGTCGTCGGTTCCGACCCCGGCCTCCACCCGCAGCGTCCAGTCGGGCAGGGGTTCCGCGAACGCAGTCCCGCTCCAGATCGACTCCTGCTCCGTCTCGTTTCGCGCGTCGGAGTACGCGATCCCCACGTAGGCGGTCTCCGGGCCGGCGGCGACGCCTCCCGAGAACCGGGCCTTGTCGTCGTCGATCCCGGCAAGGAGCGACAGGTCGATGTAGGACGTGTCGACGGATACGTACGCCCCTTCGCATGTCGCGGCGAGGAAGTCCGTCAGCGTCGTCGACACCCGTCCCACGCCGAACCACGCCGGGCCGAGGTGGTAGAGAATGAGGTAGGTCGCGACGTCGAACGGGTCGGGGCCGAACGGCGATGTTGCGCCGACCGACGCGGACAGCGTGCCCCCGAGCACCGGGGCGAAGCCGGAGAACGAGAGGCCGCTCTCAAACGCGTCGTTTATCTCGTCGCGCCCGACCTGGAGGCGAAGCTGTCCCGCGAGAAGCTCGTAGAGGGGGCCTCCGGCGGCAGACGGGGAGGGCGACAGGATGGCGGTGAAGACGACGGCTTCCGCGGACACGCCCGCATACAGCGTGGAGATCGCGGTCACCGTCAGCACGTCGTGCCCGGGCTCCGCGGTCGGTGGAACGCCGACGCGGACAGCGATCGTGCGGCGCTCCTGGGGAGCGAGCTCGACCGTCGCTGGGCACGCCTCGACGGGGAAGCCGCACGATGACTCCGCGGAGATCGCGAGTACGTCCTGCGCGCTGCCGCGGTTCGCGACCACGAACTCGTACGTGCCCTCCTCTCCGGGGCAGACTGCGCCCCCTTCGGGCGGCGCGACGATCTCCACGGCGCCGGGAATGTCGACCTCGACACGGGCGGAGGCAGAGGCGGTCGCGGCCGGATCGGTCGTCGACACCGCGGTGAGCTCTACGGTGTACGCGCCCTCGGGGGCCTCGAACGGAACGACGATCGTGACGAACAGCGTCTCGTTCCCGCCTGGGCCTAGATCGACCGACGGGGGAATCCCGAAGGCTGTCCACTCGTCCGGGATCCCGACGGTCAGGTCGTAGGTTCCGGGCGCACCTCCCGTGTGGGAGAGGGAGAAGGCATGGGTGACGAAGCCGCCGGGGCGAGTCTCCTTGTGAGGCGACAGCGTGACAAGGCCGACGCTGGCCACCGCTTCCACGGAAACCCCGACGGCGACCGCCACGGCGGCCGCGAGCGCCCATGCACGCCTTGTTCGCGCGACCATTCCGCAAAGGACGGTACGCCAAGGTCGTTTCGTGCGACGGGACCGCTCGTTTCCGCGTCCGAGACATTGGTCTTCGAGGGCGGTGACCGCCGTTCCCTCGTCCTGCCTTGGACCGGCGAATGTCCTGCCTGAACGGCTCAGACGGGAGATCCGACCCGCTCGGCGCCCGATACCGTGGGGCCACGGAATCGGCGACCCCGAGGGAGCCATCGATGAGCGAAGCTCGGCTGTTGCGAGAGATTGTGATCGAGGACGCGGACCGCGTCGGCGTCATCGCCGACGTCAGTCGCGTGCTGTGCGACATGGGCATCGATCTCGAGTCCGTCCTTGTTCGCGTCGAAGCGGACCGCGCGCGGATGCACTTGATCACCAGCTCGCAAACCTATGCGCGGGACGCGCTCCGCGACGCCGGCTTCTCTGTCGAGGAACGCGACGTGGTGACCGTCGAGATGCCTCACCACCCCGGGTTCCTGTGCCGGATCGTGGAGGCGATGGCGCGCCGCGACATTACGCTCCACGAACTCTACGCCACCGCCTCGTCAACTGGGACCGCGGCCCTGGTCGTCTTCACCTGCTCGAACAACCTCCACGCGCTTCAGCTCCTGCGCGGCAAGTAGGCCACGGGCGCCGAGCGGATCCGCCCCCTACTCCGACGGTACCACTGTGAATGCTCTCCCCGCGGACCGTCCGAACACCTCCGGGAAGTAGAACTCGTAGGCGTTCGTCGGCAGGACCTTGTACTCGCCGGGTTGAACCGCCCGCACCTGATAGACGTAGTTGTAGGTCCCCGCCGGGAGGTAGTCGGCGAACAGGACCACCTTCTCGTCTCGAATCTCACTCCTTGAGTACCAGCGCCACCACCACCACCAGTACCACGGCGTGCGACCCTCCACGTCCCGCGAGAGGGAGGGCTCGGAGCTCTCGATGCTCTCCGTCGCCAGCGAGACGTCGATGGCTTCGCAGCCTGCGGGGATCGGGTCTTCGAGGACCACATAGTACAGGTCGTGGGGAGCGATGATCGTGAGGCGAACCTCGAACGCCTCCCCGACAGCGGCCTCGGTTACCTCAGCGCACGCCGCGGCTTCGCATCCGAGCGGCACGTACCGCCGATCGACGAAGACCCCCCGGTCGAGCGGCCCCACCTGGTCGGCGGGGAGCCCCACGTAGAGGTGCGCGGTGTAGTAGAGATTCCCTTCGCCGTCGCCGCGGAAGAAGGTCAGAGGGTGAATGTCGCCGGATCCGAGTTCGTCTCCAGCGAGCGACTCTCGAACGGGCGTGCCCACGCCGGAGGGCGAGACCGTCCCTTCGAGGCGCACATCGTGGTCCCAGAGGACCGCGTAGTCGTAGTTCGCGGAGAGCTCGTGACTTACCACCATCCAGTCCGTGAGCGAGATGAGGGCCCAGGCGGTCTCTTGGGTGGTTTCCCAGATTCCCTCCTTGCGGGCGACCATGAGCCAGCGGACGACGTTCGGCACGAGCGGGTTCTGGGGATCCAGAAGGGCGAGCGCGTCGAGGATCACGGCCGTGGACCGCGTGTCGGTGTTCATCGCCCACCAGTCGTAGCCCGCCTCTTCCCAGTGTGCCCCCGTTGCCGACAGGATCGCATTGTTGACCACGTCCGACAGAAGGGTCTGGATCGAGTCACGGCCGCGTCCGAGCTCTTGGAACGTCAGGGCCAGGTAGGCCTTGGCGTAGTGCGCAAGCTTCGTTCGCTCCGCGAACAGGTCGTCGGCGTAGGTCGCCGCGATCTCCGAAGAATCTCCCAGAGCGAGGACGTAGAGCATCCACGCCTGGCGGTTGGCCACCCAGCCGGCGTCGAGCTCCTTCGCGGGGACCAGGGCGTTCTTCAGGAAGCCGAGGGCCCGATCGATCACCTGGTGTCGCACGACCCGGCCGGCCTCACCGACCCGCAGGAGCGCATACGTCGCGTACGCGGTGAGGTGCGGATTCGAGCGCTCGCCCTCCCACCAACCCCATCCCCCGTCCCCGTTCTGGCGAGTGTACAGCTTCTCGAGACCCTCAAGCACCAGGTCGTCGAGTTTCGCGGCCAACTCGTCGTCCTCGAGGTTGAGCAGCCGCAGGGCGCGGAGCGTGAGCACGTTCGGAAGGAAGCGACTGACCACCTGCTCCGTGCACTCGTACTCGAAGTGCTCGAGGTAGGACAGCCCCTCCTGCATCGCGGCCGCGAGCGAGAAGTCGAGACGGACATCGAGGCGGCTGCGCGCCGGATCGAAGTTGGGTGGAAGCGCGATGGTCTCCGTCCGTCCACCTGCCTCCGCGAGCACGCCGGCCGTCCCGACGGTCTCCGGGGCGGTGTAGCGGTACACGGGGATGGTTCCCTCCGGACCCGTCGTCAGGCGCGGGCGGGCGGCGTCCGACAGCTCGCCGGAGACGACGCTCCACGCGAGATCAGCGTAGGCCACGTCGTTCACGGTGACCCACCACGTCACGGTCGCCTCTCCGTTCGCGGGGACGTCGACCGTGCGGACGGCCGGCTCCTCCAAGGTCAAGCCGGTCGATCCCAGCGTCACCTCGGTCGACAGAGCGGCCGACGTCTGGTTCGTCACCAACGCGGCCAGGCGTACCCTGTCGCCGACCACGAAGAACCGCGGAACCACCGGACGGACGAGGAGCGGCTTCGTCACCAGGATCTCCGTCGTGGCCTCGCCGACCTCGGTGGCGGCAGTCACGCCCACGGCACGGGCGACCCATGTCGTAAGGTTGTCGGGAAGCTTGACCTCGACGATGGCCCGTCCTTCGGCGTCGGTCGTCACGTGCGGAGACCAGAACGCAGTGTCGGCGAACTCTGCGCGCAGCTCGACGCCGGCGGGGAGCTGTCCCGCCGCGGACGCATCCTCCATGTCGCCCTCCGCCTTCGCCATCGCCTCCGGCGCCGCCATGGGCATCGCCGATCCGACGGTGAGGCGGGAGGTTCCCATCCCGTCGCGGACATCTTGGCCAAGACCCACGTCGCCTGCCTGCTCCAGGACGAGGCGGCCGAGCGAGATCGTCAGGCCGCTCGCCGTCCGGACGCCCAGGCCGCGCTCGCCGAAGAACTCCTCGACGATGCGCTCGGGAGTTCGCGGTCGCAGGCTGAGGATCGCCTTGTCGACGAGGTCGAGGGAGAAGCTTCCCTCCACCGGCTCGCCCGTCGCATCGGTCACCTTGAGGGCCATCGTCATCGTCTCGCCAGGCCCCGGAGCGTCGTCGGCCGCACGGAGGTCGATCGACAGGAGCCTCGGCGCCGGATCCACGGACAGACGGACGTAGCCGACCTTCCATCCCGCGGTCGGAGGCGCCCCGGCAGCGACCGCGGCGGCGCGGCCCTGGATCACCACCACGCCGACGTAGACGTTCGGGACGGCGTCGTCGGTGATCGGGACTTCGAGGACGGTGCTGTTCGAGGGAAGGAGGATGACCTCCTGCCGGAGGACGCCGCCACGTTCGACCGTCACCCACGCCCACTGTTCTCCGGGGAACGGGCTCGGGACGAGGATCTTCGCCGTCTCACCGATCGAGTAGCGCGTCTTGTCGCTGATGAGCGCCAGGCGGTCGTCGTTCTCGCGACGCCACGAGACGCTCTCCGGGCCGCTCGTCCAGACGAACAAGCCCGCACGGATCCGTCGCCCGCGTTCGTCCTGTCCCTGGACCGCAACCTTGTAGGTCCCTCCACTTCCAGGGACGAACGCGACTCGTCCCTCGCCGCGGTCGCTCGTGGTCAGCGTGCCTCCTCCCACCTCGATGTCCGACGATGTCCACGTCCAGTGGCCGCCGCCGGTCTCGTCTGCCTCGAAGACGTTCGACCACTCGCGACGGTACACCGTGTACGAGAGCGACTGGGCTGCGATTCGCTCGCCGCTCCAGGTCACCGTGATCACGTCGATCGGCATCTCCTCGCCGGCGCGTGCAATCGCCTTGGCCGCAGCCACGCCGACGTAGTACGCCCCCTGGTGAACGACAACGCTCGTCCGGCCGGAGATGGCGCGGCCGTCGCGTCCGTAGGCGGTCGCTTCCACGACGAGCGTTCGGCTGTCCGTCACCGGCGGATCCTCCGGGTTGTCCGATCGGGACGCGATGTCGGCCGGCAGATCGATGCGCAGTGCCCCGGCGGCGTCGGTGCGCCCGCTCCCCTCGAGGATCGGCACGACCGGCGCCGGGGTCTGCCACCAGCAGCCGAGGCAGATCCACGGGTCGTCGACGTCGCTGAACGTGTAGCGTTCGAGCTGTGGGGGAGAGAACACGTACGCAGACGAGACGACGCGCCACTCGACGGGGACGTCGGCCACCGGAGCGCCGAAGAAGTAGGTTGCGCGGGCGGTGGCGACGATCGGATCGCCGTGGGCCGCTTCGTCTCGATCGGTCTCGGCGGTCACTTCGAACTCCGGGGCCTTGTACGCGGCGACCTCGAACGTGCCGTAGGCTGACTCCTCTTCGAAGTCCACTCGGACGGTGTACGTGCCGAGGGCGGAGTCCTCCGCCAGCGACAACCGGTCAGAAACAGTTCCGAACCTGTCGATCGCCAGCGTCTCTTCGTAGACGACTTCCCAATACGGGTTGTAGATCGTGACGGCCGCGTCGCGTGCCTTCGGGAGAGCGTATTGAACGTCGCGCTCGCCGCGAAGAACGGCGCGGAAGAACACGGTCTGCGCGGCGCGGTAGATCGGGCGGTCGGTGTCGATGTATGTTCGCGTCTCGGGGGACGATTCCGCGGAGAAGTCGAAGTCCCAAGGCGAGACGCCGTCGTCCCACTCGGAGCTCGACAGGACGAACGGGCTGCGTCCCAGCACGGAGAGCCCGCGCCAGTCGTTCGTCCGCGGCGACGCGAACCGAGCGAGGCCGCGGCTGTCGGTAACGTCGACATCGACCGGTTGCCCGTCGCCGTCGAGGGCCCACAGGATCAGCCCGCCCACCGGAGCGCCGGTCTCGAGGTCCGTCGCGAAGACGAGCGTCTCCTCGTCGGAGGTCTTCATGCTTACGCTGACGGGGCTTGCGATCAGTACGCGTCGGTGCTGCCAGCGGTCCCAGTCTACGCCGTCCGCGTGCACGTCGATGAGGTAGATCCCGGGGTCGAGCGCTCCACCCCCCTCGACGAGGTCGACGGGGGCGAAGGCGGCCTCATCGAGCGGCGAGGAGACGGACATCGTCCACGTGCGCAGCTTCCCCTCGGCCGGAGGATCGTAGTTGTACCAGTCGGACATCGCGTGGAAGTAGGCGGCGGTGTCGATGCGCGTCAGCGTCAGACGGAGCCTGCCCGTGTTGCGGTGACCGACAAACACGCGAGCGGGCTCGTACGTGCTGTAGGTCGACACGCGGCCCGGAACGTGCAGCCAGGCGGTCGGCTCAAGGGGCGCGGTAGAGAATTCTACGGTCAGACGCTCGCCGGTCGTGTTGCCGTACGGGTCGGCGATCCCCGGGCTCACGCGCACGGTGTACGTTCGGCTCGGGCCGGCACCGAAGCCGATGACGAAGGTGTTGTCCCACGAGCGGAAGTACGTGGTGACCTCGGCCGGTTCCGGCTCGGGCTCGATCGCGACGTGATCCATGACCGTGTCGGGATCGATCGGCGCGTTGAACTCGATCTGGAAGGAGGTGTAGGGGTAGACGTCGTCGTCGCCGTCCTCGGGCGACGTCCCGACGACGCGGGGCAGCGGAACCGTTCGGAAGCGCCAGGTGGTGAACCCCTCGGTGCCGAGGCCTCCCTCGGCCCCGGGAACGCCGGGCTCGAGGGTGACGAGGTACTCCGCGTCGAAGTCGAGCGGCTTTGCGGGCGTGAAGAGGAAGTCGTTCCCCTCCGTGGCTCCGGAGCCTTCGATCTTCGAAGCGAGCGCAACCCCGAGGAGTCCAACCTTGCGAAGTGAGAAGCGCAGAGCGGCGGTCGCACCGTCCACAGGCATGTTGAACCGGACGCGCACCATGGTGTTGATGGGGACGAGAGTGTCGCCGGCGTCCGGAGTCGTCCACGCGACCTTCGGTCGTTCGGTGGCAAAGGTCCAGGTAAAGTCCGAAGCGAGCAGGCCGCCCGTCGTGTCCGTCAGGCCTCCGGTCACGGTCGCCGTGTACTGGGTTCCGGCGCGCAACGGCCGCTCGGGCGTGAAGACGTAGATCGACGTGTTCAGCCACTCCCCGCGGCCCGGGGCGGCGGGGGTGAGACGAAGCGGCGTCGGGAGATCCGCAGCGCACGGGTCGGACAGGGCGGTGAGGGCGATCACGGGGCGGTTGAACGTCAGGACGATTGTGCTGGTCGTGGAGATCTCCGTGGATCCGTCCGCCGGAGCGGTCTGGGTTACCTCGAGGTAGCCGACCGTGCGAACACGGATCACGAGCGGCTCTACCAGGGCCGCGCCGAGGAGGGTGCGTGCGCTCGTCGCCACCGTCAGGACGTACTCCGAGTCCCGCGCCCACGACCCGTCGGGCGCGATGCGCAAGGTGCGGCCGTCGGACCAGTCGAAGCGGACTGACGCGGCGGGCAAGAGACGGACCGCGGCCTCCACGGACGCACGATCCATGTCGGCGGAGAAGGTGAGGACGACGGCCGCGTCGACGCGGAGTTCCTCTCCCCGCTCCGGTGAGATGCGCACGACCGTCGGAGCGAGAGCCTCGGCGGTCGGGATCGACGTTGCCTCCTCGGCCCCTCCTGCGAGTCCGGTCGCCAACAGGGCGATGCCGGCGGAAAGAAGGATGAGACCCACGAACCTGCGATTCCTCGTGATCATGTTCGCCCCCTATCTGTACGTCGCCGCGAATGCGACGTTCCTGGAGACTCTAGCCGGAGTCCGGGTCGACGAGAAATGAACACCGCGCTCTCGTCGGTCGTGTCACCGCCGTCGGGACCGCCAGTCTCTGTCGTCCGACCGGCGGGCGGGCGAGGGTCGGCTCTGCGGGTTCGCCGCGAAGGGCGGCGGGGCGCGATCCTTCGCGCGCTGATCCCCGCGGCAACCCGGCCCTGCTGCCTTCGCTTGCGCCGTGGTTCACGGCCTTTCCACGGAATCCACAATCGGGCTTCACAGAGTCCTCACATTTCGCGCCTAGGTTGGAGTGTTTGAACTGCGAGTAAGACATCTCGCACCCCCGATACCAGCCCTCCGGGAGAGGGACGAGAGTCCCTCTCCCCTGGCCTCTTCTCCGTCGTCCGGTTCCTCGCCTCCGTCGACCGAATGTGCCAAGATCATTCCGGTACGGCCCGAAGCGAGCGAACGGAGGCGAGGTGCTCAGCAAGAGTCGAGTCCGGTTCGTCCGATCCCTCCAGCAGGAGAAAGCACGCAGCCAGCTTCGCCTCTTCGTGATCGAGGGCGAGAAGATGGTTCGCGACTACCTTGAGGCGGGCCGCTCGATGGAGCAGCTCTACGTCCTCGACGAGTGGTGGGTAAGTCTGCCCGAGCATGTCAGGGCGAAAGCAGGCGATGTTGTCTTGGTGAGCCCGGCCGAGCTGGCCAAGCTGAGCGGGCTTGCCACGCCGCAGAGCGCCGTTGCCGTCGCGCGGCAGCCCGACGACGAGTGGGACCCCGCGGAGCTGGCCGCCGGCCTGTCGTTCGGACTCGAGGCTGTGCGGGACCCGGGGAACCTCGGTAGCCTGCTCCGCGTGGCGGCTTGGTTCGGCGTCCCGCAGGTCCTCTGCTCTCCTGACTGTGTCGAGCTCTACAACCCCAAGGTCGTGCAGGCGACGATGGGTGCGCTGCTACTCGTCGACGTGCACCGTGCTCCCCTTACGCCCGCCCTGCGCGTTGTGTCGTCACGCGGCGTTCCCATCTACGGAACCGTCCTGGACGGGACATCGATCTACGACGTCGACCTTGGCGAGCGCGGCGTCATCCTCCTTGGGAACGAGTCGCGGGGCCTGTCGGACGAGGTTCGCTCGTCCGTGTCCCACGCCGTGACGATCCCGTCGTGGACGGCGCCCGCTCCGGGCAAGGACTCGTTGAACGTGGCGGTCGCGGCCGCCGTCATCTGTTCGGAGTTCCGCCGGCGCGGCCGGGCGCCGGCGGCGCCCGGCAGGGGCTGAGACCGCCCGCGGGGTGCGGCCTCGCCGGAGCAGGTGGCACGTGGCTTGCGGTACAATGGGCCGTCCAGGGGCAATCCGGACTGAGGGGGAACGATGATCCGAGTGAGGTTCGCGCCGAGCCCCACGGGGTATCTGCATGTCGGGGGAGCGCGAACGGCGCTGTTCAACTGGCTTTTCGCGCGTCATGCGGGCGGAACGTTCGTGCTTCGCATCGAGGACACGGACCGCGAGCGATCGACGGACGAAGCCATCGAGCAGATCGTGACCTCGATGCGCTGGCTTGGACTCGACTGGGACGAGTACTACCGCCAAGCGGAACGTCACGAGCGGCACCTCGAGGCGGCGGAGTCTCTCCTGCGCTCGGGAGCGGCCTACGAGAAGGACGGAGCGTGGTGGTTCCGCGTTCCCGATGCCGGTGCGACGGTCGTTCACGACGAGTTGGTCGGCGACGTGCGCTTCGACAACGAACAGCTGAAGGACTTCGTCATCCGCAGGTCTGACGGCACGTTCGTCTACAACTTCGTCGTCGTCGTCGACGACGTCGACATGGGAATCACCCACGTCATTCGCGGCGACGAGCACCTGAACAACCTGCCGAAGCAGATGCGCATCTACCAGGCGCTCGGACACCCCTTGCCGCTCTTCTACCACCTGCCGATGATCCTGGGTCCGGACCGCGGCAAGCTGTCGAAGAGGCACGGCGCCATCTCGGTGCTCGAGTACCGGGATCGGGGAATCCTGCCGGATGCGCTCGTCAACTTCCTCGTTCGGCTGGGGTGGGCGCACGGGGACGAAGAGGTGTTCTCGCGCGAGGACCTCGTGCGGTTGTTCACGCTCGAGGGTCTGAACAAGTCCGCGGCCGTGTTCGAGGACGCGAAGCTTCTGTGGTTGAACCAGCAGCACCTGAAGCGCGCCGACCTTCCGAGACTCCTTGATCTCGTCGAGCCGCTCGTGGTCGGACGCGGGCGCGTGGGTCCCGAGATGTGGGCGTGGGGCGGTCGCGACCGCCTGCTCGCCGGGGTGAACCTGCTGCGCGATCGCGCGAAGACCCTCGGCGATCTAGCGGCCACGATGGAGATCGTGTTCCCGGTTCCCGTCGAGCGCGAGGATGCGGCGCCCGTCTCGGAGCTCCAGGCTCGCCTGATGCGAGTCCTGGCCGACGGAATCGAGCGGCTCGAGCCATGGAACAGCGCGAGCCTCGAGGACGCGTTCCGCGGGATCCTGGGGCGAGAGGGAGCGACGCTGAAGGACGTGGCTCTGGCCTGCCGACTCGCTGTGACCGGGCGGAAGGCGGGACCGGGGTTGTTCGAGATCCTGTCGGTGGTCGGCCCAACGCTCACGGCGAGCCGCCTCCGCGGCGACGCAGGGGAGCCGCGCGCATGAGGAGGATCGCCGCGGCCTGCGTGGGGCTTCTCCTTGCTGCGGGATCGGCGGCCGCGGTGATCGTCCCGCTCGAGTACGTGAGCGACATCACCCCTCTGACGACCTTCTGCAGCCCCCGCGCGATCAAGGTTTCCGCGAGCGCGGGCGCAGACGGCGCGCTCTGGGGATCCCTAAAGCTTGCCGGGACGGAGTACGCCGTTCGCGTCGCTCCGCGAGCGGACGGCGCGGAGCTTGCCATCGACCTCGACGGCGACGGGACGACGACGCCGGTTGCGTGGGAGCGGATCCTCACAGACGGAGCGCTGCTCGCATCCCCTGAGTTCGTCCTCGCGGCGTCCGACAACCAGACCGCGTCCTACCGTGCCTTCGTGATGTGGTCGCCGTTCCTGCCGATCGTCGTCTCGTACTGCCGCGGCAACTACCGCTCGGGAATCTTCGAGGTTGCGGAGCGAAGCGTGACCCTGGCCTTGGTCGACGACGACACGGACGGGACGTTCGACGACGAAGGGGGGACGATGTTCGTCGACATCGACGGAGACGGGCGGCTGCTAACGGACTCCGACTCCCACGAGCGGTTCCGCTTGGGCGAGCCGTTCGTCGTGGCTGGGGTCACGTACGTCGCGACGTCGACGGCCCCCGACGGAGCGTGGACGGAGATCGAGACCGCGGCGGAGCCGGTAGATCCGAAACCCCCGCTCCTCGAGGGGTTCCCCGCTCCCGTCTTCTCCGCCGTGGACGCTCGGGGGACCGCGATCGACCTCGAAGCGCTGCGCGGCAGCATCGTGCTCCTCGACTTCTGGGCGGCGTGGTGTGCGCCGTGCTTGGACGAGTTGTCCACCGCCGTCGCCATTCACGAGAGCTTCGGCGAACGGGGCGTGGTGGTCGTCGGCATCAACCTGGACCGATCGGACGCCGCCTTCGACGCGGCCCTGGCGCAGAACGGACTCCTGTACGCGCAGGTCTACGACGGTCCGGACGGCCCCGTCTCCTCTCTCTACCGGATCGGCGGCCTCCCGATGACCTACCTGATCGATCGCGACGGCTTCATCCGCGGTCGCGACCTGCGGGGCGATGCGCTGGTGGCGGCGGTCGCGGCCCTGCTCGACGAGGGGTCCGGACCGTGAACCGCGGCTGGGTGTCCCGAGCGGTCTTCGCCGTCACCCTGGTCCTCGCGGGCGCGTCGTCGGTCGCCGCTCAGGAGGCCATCCTCTCCTTCACGGTCGAGCCGCGGGCGCCCGAGTCGGCCCCCGGCGGGCAGGCGTGGATCACCGTGCGGATCGAGAACGAGAGCGTCCGGCAGGCCGACGACATCGCGATCTCATGGAGCGGACCGACCGGCTTCGTCCTCGACCCCGTGCCGCAGGAAGTCCCCGTTCTTAAGCCGTTTGAGTCGGTCGCGGTGACGCTGTCGATTCGCGTTCCCGAGAGCGCCGAGCCGGGCGCGGTCGAAGGCACCCTGGAGTTCCTCTACACGTACTGCATCGGCGAGCTGTGCTTCCAGATCCCGGAGTCGCGCGGTGTTGTGCTCGGGGTCGTGGCGACGACGGCGAAACCCGTTGGAGACGGGGCGGATGCAGGACCTCCCGCCGCGCAGCCCCCGATGCGGCGGACCGCGGGCGGGTGGATCGCGTACGCGCTCGTGGCGTGCGCCGCCGTGGCCGTCGGGACCGCGGCGCTCCGGGCGCGCTCGGGCAAGAACCGCCGGCCGCTCTTCGCGGCCCTCGCGCTGTCGGCGGTGGCCGCGCTGGCGTACGGCGCCGGCCTCGGCCAACACGAACAGGCCCAGGGCATCGGGGCTGTGCTGTGCACGTCGTGCGTGGGCATCGAGGAGGCGCGGTCGCGCGAGCCGCAGCTCTCGACCGCGCAGGCGTCGGAGATCAAGCGACTCCGCAGCTCGGTCGAGCTTCTGGTCTTCTACGCTCCGTGGTGCCACGCGTGCCCCTACGCCGAGGCCCTGGTGGCGCAGGCGGCGTCCCTCAATGACGCTGTGACCTACCGGTTTGTGAACGTTGACGAGGACCCGGCGCTTGCCGAGACGTACGGGGTTGTCCGCTCCGGGCGCGCCGTCGTTCCGGCGATCGTCCGCGAGGGGAAGGACGAAGTGCTGTTCGGGATCGAGAACCTGGAGAATCGCTTGGTTCGGCTGCTCACGGAGGGGGAATGAAGCTCGGGCGATGGCGCCGCGTGACCCAAGGGACGGGGATCTTGCTCGGGGTGCTCGGGGTCACCGGGATCGGCATGACGCACATCCTGTTCCCCGGGCTTCACTGCTACGCCTGCCCGTGGGCGGTCACGGTGTGCCCGGTGGGACTCCTGCAGAATCTCGTGATCTACGGGACCTTTCCGTTCTTCGGGCTCGGGGCGATCATCGTCTATGGGCTTCTCGCCGGCCGGGGCTTCTGCGGCTGGTTCTGCCCGTTTGGAACCCTCCACGACCTCCTTTCCTTCCGGAAGGTTCGAGTCCAGAGGACGGCGTCGTACGGGAAATACCTTGTCCTCTTGGCGACGATCGTCGCGGCGTGGGCCCTCGCGGACACTGCGTTCTGCAAGCTGTGTCCCGCGGCGTCGCTGGAAGCGTCCCTTCCGTACTGGCTCCTCGGCGTGGCGCGAGTGAATCGGCCGTTTCTGATTCACATGGGAGCTCTTGCGGCGGCGCTCGTGGGCATGGTCCTCATCGCACGCTTCTGGTGCCGCTACCTGTGCCCGATGGGAGCCATCCTCTCGCTGTTCAATCGGGTGAGCCTCCTGCACCTGCGCTACGACCGATCCGCGTGCACGGACTGCGGCGCATGCGAGAAGGCGTGTCCGATGGGGATCGAGCCTCAGCGCGAGCACGACGACCACAACTGCATCAAGTGTGGGGCGTGCGTGGACGCCTGCCCGCTCGACTCGCTCTCGATGCACTGCAGCGTGAGGAGGTGAGGATGGTCCGCTACCTGATCCTCGGTGTGGTCCAAGGGCTGACGGAGTTCCTCCCCGTGTCGAGCTCGGGGCACCTCGTTCTCGCGGAGCGGCTCCTCGGGCTCGACCCGCCGGGGGTGCTGCTCGAGGCGTTCCTGCATCTCGGAACCCTGGCCGCGGTGATCCTCCTCTTGCGGGCCGACCTCGCCGAGCTCTTCCGCGCGCTGTCGCTGCGCGGCACCCTAGAGCGACGGAAGGAGATCGGCTTCCTCGTTGCCGGAACGGTTCCGATCGTCGCTGTGGGACTCGCGACGAGAGGGCACATCGACGCGTTGTTCGGATCCCTCCGCCTGGTTGGTGCAGGGTGGCTTGCGGTCGGGCTCCTGCTTCTTCTCGTTCACCGCCTCCGGCGTCGCGCCCGACGGAGCGTGCTCACGTTCGCCGATGCCGTCGCGGTGGGGATCGCACAGGCTGTGTCGATTGTGCCGGGAGTCTCGCGGAGCGGAGTCACAATCGGCGCCGGGATGCTGCGCGGCGTCGAGCCGGCGCGGGCGGCGCGGTTCTCGTTTCTCTTGTCGATCCCGGCCCTCGCCGGCGCGGCGGCTCTCAGCCTGATCGATGCGTTCCGTACGGGGATCTCCGCCCAGGTGGATTGGGTCGGGATCGCCCTCGGAACCGCCGTTGCGTTCGTCGTCGGCCTGGCGGCGATCCGGTTCCTTCTTCGGACGGTCGCGCGGGGCAAGCTGTGGGTCTTCGGGGTCTACTGCCTCCTCGTCGGCGCCGCGGCCGTCGCCTGGGGTGGTGCCTAGGCTCCTAGCCCGAAGTTCCAGAGCCGAGACTGTCGCAAAGCCGTATGGAAC
>CAZWQN010000016.1:0-22495 GCA_964635895.1 uncultured Thermotogae bacterium
AGTACTGGGAAGGCGAGCTCACCGACGCTTCGGCCGATGTTTGGATCGCCGAGGCAGGGTATCCGGTCCGATACCGCTTTGCGGCGACCGGGACGGATGCTGACGGGGACCGCGGCTCGGTGCTGTGGACGATGGAGCTGTCGGACGTCAACGGCCCGGTGTCGATCGACGCGCCGCACTAACCACCGGGGCGGCTTGCCCTGTGGGGGCACGTCACGGATGGCGTGTCGGCGGCGACGGATCCGTTCGTTCCTGCAGCTGTCTGGCGAGAACCCAGAACGCGACGGCGAGTGCGACGCACAGGCCGGCGGAGGCCCACACCCACCGTGGGAATCCCCACCACGCGAGGCGGCTGTCCCCCCACGCCCAGACGTCCTGCGACGCAAGGAAGAAGAGCGCGAAGACGGCGGCCCAACCGATCCTCGCTCGCCGACTGAGCGGTGAGGGGATCGTCACGGGCTCCCGGCCCGGCCGGCGCCGGCCGAAGAGACTGCCGACGACGAGGACGAGGGCGGTCGCGATCACCACGGGAACGACGGGCAGCGTGCCGAACGTCGGAAGGGCCTTGACGTGATACGCGGCGACGAGTCCCTCACCCACGAGAATCGAGGCGATTGCCGCGCGCGGGCTCATGCGGGGCCAGTAGAGGGCGCCGATCATCGTCGGGAAGAGGACGGCGAGGCCGGTGAACGCCTCGGTGGTGATCTCGAGGAACGTGGCCGGCGGTCGATACGCGAGGGCGAGGCCGGCGAGTCCGAGGGCGACGACAAAGCCGCGGCCGACCCACTCCGAGGGCGACGACGCCGTAGCGTGCCGCCGGCGGCTGCGGAGCCAGCCCTGAACAGGGGCGTAGACGTCGCGCGTGAACATCGATGACAGCGTCAGAAGCTGCGAGTCGAGCGTCGTGATCAGCGCGGCGAGACCGGCGGAGAGGACCAGGGTCTCGACGAGCGGCGACGCGTGCTTGTGGAGCAGGAGCGGCAGGATGCCGTCCGACGCTGCGCCGGCCGGAAGCTCGGGGTACGACAGTCGTCCGATCACGCCGATGGCGACGGGGAACAGGAACAACAGCCCCGTCACGAGGGGGTAGAGGGCCATTGATGTTGAGAGTCCGCGGGGACTCTTTGCGGCGTAGAAGCGCTGAAACAGCTGCGGGAACATCGGGTCGCACAGGAACCACAGGATCATGTAGCCGAACCAGATTCCCGGCGTAAAACCTCCATCAAGACCCGGGCGCGAGAAGAGCGTCGGCAGTTCGGCCGCCGCCGTTCGGTTCGCCGCCGCGATTCCGCCGAACGGAGCCGCCACAGCGGCCATCCCGACGGCCATCAGGACGATCATCATCGCGCCCTGGAAGACGTCGGTCCACACCTCGCCGCGAAACCCGCCGATGAGCACGTAGAGGAGGATGACGCCCGTCACGACGGCGGCGCCGGCGTAGTATGGGATGCCGAACAGCGACTCGAGCGCGTAGCCCGCGGCCATCGGCTGGATCGCGAGGTACGGCAGCGTGAACGCGGCCATGACGAGGAAGAAGACGAGTCGAAGTCCCGGGCTCTTCGTCTGCTCGTAGACGAGTTCCGGCGGGGTGACGAGTCCATGGGCCTTGCCCAGGCGCCAGACAGGGTGGCCGATCAGGACGAACGCAAGCGCCATGAACCCCGTGCCGAAGGCCATGATGGGATAGAACGCGTAGCCGATGCGCCACCCGGCGCCCGAGAAGCCGAACACCGTGAACGCGCTGAAGTTGGTCGCTGCCATGGTCAGGAAGAGAACCCAGCCGGGCAGCGTCCGCGAAGCGAGGAAGTAGTCGTCCGGGGTCCTGCGCCGCCGCGCGCGTGCGAGGAGTCCAATCCCGAGGAGAATCCCAAGGTACGATGCGATCACCGCGATCCGAATCGCCATGTTCCCCTCCAAAGAGAAACGCCACCCGCTGAGGCTGGATGGCGTTGCCTGAACATACCTCGGCCGCAGTATACGCGATCCGGGCCTGCGGGAAGGCGGACGAGCCGGGCGGCCGGAGTTGCCCCGCACCCCGGGATCCGCTATCACTACGGGTCTGCCGTCGGTTGAGGACCAGGGAGGTCTCGATGTCGTGGAGGAGTAGGCATCCGAAGAAGGAACGAAAGCCCGCGGTCATCGTCCGCTGGGCGTGGAAGATGGGATGGCAGCCCGGCCGGGTGATGCGCGAGGTTCTCGAGTGGATCGAGGTCCTCGTCGTGGCCGGCGCGCTCGCCGCACTCATCATGACGTTCATCACCGTACGGATGCACGTCCCCACCGGGTCGATGATTCCGACGATCGACCCGAAGGACTCGTTCTTCGTCGACCGAGTCACCTACTACTTCCGCAATCCGAAGCCCGGGGACATCGTGGTGTTCCGACACACCGAGGAGGTCCGCGTCGGGAAGGTGATCGCGGACTCGCCCGCCGCGGCGGCCGGCGTGCCCGCGGGGCCGCGCCTCCTGTACCTGAACTCGGAACCGGCCTACTCCACCGCGTTTCTCAACGGCTGTCTGGCGACGTGGGCAACCGGGACGCCGCTTCAGCTGACGACCGCCGACGGGCGACGCTATGACCTCGGGACGAAGTCGGCGGACACGAAGACCCTCGCCGACCTCGGAATCCAGACGCGCGAGAAACGAATGCGCTACGTCAAGCGGCTCATCGCCGTGGGAGGACAGACCGTCCAGGTTCGAGACGGCGGTGTCTACGTCGACGGGAAGAAGCTGACCGGAACGCGATTCGATCGCTTCTACTACTCGGAGGACGCTCGGTTCCGGTTCGGCATCGAGCCGACCCAGGTCCCGCAGGGGTTCTACTTCGTGCTCGGCGATAACTCGCGGGACTCGTTCGACTCCCGCTACTGGGGCTTCGTCGACGACAAGGACCTGATCGGCGTTCCGTACCTCCGCGTGTGGCCGCTCACGCGCTTCGGGACGATGCACTAGGGCGCCGGAGAAGAGGCCTCAACTGGCGTCCGCTGTGGGGAGAAGCGACGGATCCAGCGTAGGATCGGCGCAAAGGACTGCGGGCGCAGGGTTTCCGGCGAGCACGGCCGCGACGGCATCCGCCAGGACGGCGTGGACATGCATCGCGATGTGGTCCATCCCCAGACAGGCCGTGTTCTCCGCGCCGGCGAGGAAGACGGAGTTCATCGACACGACGAGGTCCGATCCGGACCAGGCGAGCCCGTCTTCAACGCAGCGAGCCTGACAGGCTCGCGCATCGCGCCGCAGCCCGCAGCCGAAGCAGCTCTGCCCGGCCATCGACACGTAGCGGACCGACGGGGCGAGGGCGGTTCCGTGCTCGCCGATCGCATTGAGGGCCAGAAGCAGGCGGCTCTCCGGGGCCAGCTCCGCGATGAGCGGCCCCAACCAGCTTCCCAGGGCGGCAAACTCCGTCCCGCCGTGCGGCGTCGCCAGGGCGACGAGCGTTCGCACGTCGCCCCGGTAGGTCGTCCCGTAGTCGTCGAACTCCGGCTCTCCGAGGAGCGACGCGAAGTCGCCCGCCTCGACGTAGCAGCGGGCGACAAGTCCGCCCATGCTGTGGCCGACGATGTCGACCGCCGCGGCGCCCGTCTCGTTCCTCACCCAGGCAATCTCATCGGCGAGGCGGGCCGCGTAGTAGCGCAGGTCGCGCACGGTCGGCTCGAGGGACCCCGCGTAGTGGCTGAGGTAGACGTCGAACTGGGCGGCGTCGGCCGCGGCCAGCGAGTACACGACGTGTCCCTCTCCGATGACCTGTCTCTCCGCGTCGCCGATGGACCGGCCGGACAGCCGCTCGGCGAACGCCTCCCACACACGCGTGGGCACGAAGCCTGGAGCGGGCTGGAATCCATACACGAGGAGCACGGGGAGCCGTGGCAGCGGGCCTTCCGCCATCGCGCCGACCGAAGCCAGGAGCGCGAGAACGCCCACCACACCGCTCGCGGCCGCTCGGCTGCGTCTCGTCACCCGGATCCTTCCTCCTTGACGACGGCGGGCGAGGAGTGGAACCGCTCTTCACGCAACGGGGCTCCGCGGTCGTGGTATCCGCGCTCTTCCCAGAATCCCGGGCTCCGCTCGGAGAGGAACTCGAGCTCTTCCATGTACGTGGCGTTCTTCCACGCGTAGAGCGACGGGACAACGAGCTGGGCCGGGGCTCCGTGCTCGGTCGTAAGGGGCTCTCCGTTCATTCGATCGGCGATCAGGGAGTTACGCCGTGTGAACGCATCGACGGGGATGCAGGTCGAGTACCCGTCGCGGCTGCGGGCAAGCGCCCGGCGCTCGCCCCGCTCGATCGGCGTTCGCTCGAACAGGGCGCAGGCCGCCGCTCCGTCCCACACGATCTCGCGCGCGCTCCACGTCGTGACGCAGTGGAAGTCCCGCCGCACACGGACGTGCGGAAGACGTTGGGTCGCCTCCCAACCCAAGTCGACGACCTCCTGCACCTCGCCCGACAAGCGCAGGCGATAGTCCTCGAGGCGAACGGGCGGAACCGCGCCGACGTCATAGACGATCGGCTCGGCGATCCACTCCTGCCAAGGAGGAAGTCTGTGGAGTCTCATTGCGCCCAGGATACTTGACGCCCCGTCCGCGTCCAACGACCCGCGTGGGAGAGCATGGAGGCCAGCCGAGCGAGGTCGCAGCAGGAAGTGCCCGCGGGACCGGTGTTCTCCACTCGCAGGACCTGGGGCGCACACATCTTCCCCACAACCATCGAGTACTGTTGTACCGTTCGCGCAGGACACGGGCGCGGACGCATCGCCCTCGAGACGATAGCGTGAGGGCTCAGGAAGGAGCTGGCAGTTACCTCGTAGCCATGCGCGAACAAGCCTCAACAAGACAAGATGTCCCCGTGGCGCTCGCGTTGCCGGAGAGGGGCGAGCGGATCTTCGGACGCGGCCTGAGACTGCTCTCCAAGCCATGGCGTCTGGCTCGAGAACACGACCTCAACCCGTGGGTGTTCATCGCCATGTCCGTTGTCGGATACAGCATCAACGCCCTCGTCTTCCTTCCGTGGTTTCGCACGGATGGATGGCAGCTCGCGTTCCTTGTCCTGCTCCGGGTCGTGGCGCTCGTCGTCCCGGCCTACATCTTCCTGAAGGGGAAAGGGATCGCGGCGGCGTTCAACCTCTCGATCGCCGGGATGTTCGTCCTGAACACGGCGTGGCACGTCTGCTACTACGTGTACCTCTAGGGAGGGCAGGGTGCGTCGGATCGAGTGGAGCGCGGAGACGCAGCTCCTGCATGACGGCCTCTCGGCCGACGGGGCGTTCCTCGTCGCGGTCGACGATTCCGGTCGTCCCAACCCCATGACCATCGGCTGGGCTCAGGTCGGGATCGTCTGGAGTCGACCGATCCTCACGGTCTACGTGCGAAAGAGCCGCTACACGCACCGTTGCCTCCACTCGGCGCGGGAGTTCACGGTCAGCGTGCCGCGGCCCGGCGATCACAGCGCGGCCCTGGCCCTTTGCGGATCGAAATCGGGGCGTGACGTGGACAAGATGAAGGCGGCGGCGCTGATCGCTCTCCCGGGTCTCACCGTCGAGACGCCGCGGGTCGATGGGTGCGTTCTCTACTACGAGTGCCGGATCGTCGGACGCACGCAACAGGAGCTTTCCGACCTCGCGGCGAGCGACATCGTCGAGCGGTACTACCCGAAGGGCGACCCGCACCTCGCGGTGTTCGGTGAGATCCTGTCTGCGTACGTCGCGGACGGAGCGTAGCGCCCTCGCTCGGCTGCGGCCGGTCCCCTTTCTAGTCCGCCTGCGGCGTGCGGATCCTTCCCTCGATCTCGGGCGCCACGGGCGACTTCGCTTCGAGGTACTCGGCCAGGGCATCCGCCAGGAGCCATCCCGTGTCGTAGCGGTCGACGCCCGCCGCGAACGCCGCGTACCCGTCGCCACCGTCTGCGAGGTAGGTGTTCGTGGCCACCCGGTAGGTCTTCCCCGGCGTGATGGCTTGGTAGCTTCGCGTCGCGTCGTCCCAGACGTCCACAGAGGTGACGCGGGCACCCGCCGCTGCGGCCGGGTCGAACGCGAAGCGGAGCCCCGCGACGTGGGGGAATCGCCCTGCGCCTTCTTCGACTTGACTTACCCCATTCTCGAGCGCCTCGCGCAGCCCCGCCCCCGTCACGGACAGGACGCTGATCTCGTTCCCAAACGGAAGAACCTGCAGGACCTGGCCCATCGTGATGTCTCCGGCCGGAACCGACGCGCGGACCCCGCCGCCGTTCTGGAGGGCCACCTGGGCGCCGAGCGCGGAGGTTTTCCACAGCATTGCGTCACAGATCATGTTCCCAAGGTTCGTCTCGCGGCTTCGAACCGCGGTGCGCTCCCCGTCGAGGGCGACGTCTGTCGTTCCCAGGGTCGTCTCCATGAGTACGGCGATGTCGTCTGCATACGCGGCGAGCACGGCCGCGACCTCCGCATCCGCGGGGACCGACTCGTCGACCGGAATCGCCAGGCCCTTCGCTTCGCGAACGACCCCGCGCGCGTCGAATCGAACATCGATGCGACCGAGGACGCGCCCCCACTCCCACGCGGTGACCACGACCACCGGCTCTCCCGTGGAGGAGTCGACGATCGTCGGATAGGGCCCGGCTGCGTCCTCGGTCTCGCCGAGCAGCGTGTGGCTGTGGCCGCCAACGATCACGTCGATCCCCGGCACGGCCTTCGCGAGCTCGAGGTCGCGCTCGTATCCGAGGTGGGTCAAGGCGATGATCTTGTTGATCCCCTGCCGCTCGATGTGGCCGACGATTGCGGCGGCGCTCCGCACGGCGGGGGAGAAGGTGACGTTCGGACCGGGGCTTGACGCTGTGGATGTGGTCTCCGTCGTCAGCCCGAAGACGGCGATCGTCTCTCCGTCGACCAGGAACACGTCGAACGGAGGGAGCTTCCCTGCGAGCGCGGGCTCGTCGAGGGCCTCGATGTTGGCCGAGAAGACGGGGAACTCCGCCAGGGCAAGAAACCGGGCCAGCTCCTCCGGTCCCGAATCGAACTCGTGGTTCCCGACGGCCATGCCGTCGTATCCGACGGCGTTCATCACCTTGGCTACGGCTTCTGCGCCCCCGACGTTGAAGTAGAGGGAGCCTTGGAATTGGTCGCCGGCGTCGAGGAGCACCACATGCTTCGTCTCACGGCGCACCTCCTTGACAAGGGTCGCGATGCGGGCGACGCCCCCCGTCTCGTCCGCGCCCCCCGAGGAGACAGCGTCGTAGTGCGCGTGGAGATCGTTCGTGTGCAGGATCGTCAGCTCGAGCGGCTCCTCTCTCGATGCTCCCCACGGCAGGCCCACCCCAAGGCAGAGCAGGATGGTGAGCCCGACAAGGATCAGCTTCCAGTTCATGGCGTCCCCTTTCCCGCACGTGCGGTCGGCGCCAATCTTGGAGCCTCGCGCGCGGCGGTTCAAACCGACGCGTCGCCCTTGCGGTCCCGTGGCCGGAGCTAGCGCGCGACCTGGCCGAAGTACGCAGGAAATTGATTGTTTGGCCTGGCTCCGGGGTGATGTGGCCTTCACAAGACGATCGTCTTGGCGGCGGCTCCTGCTGTGCCGGCAGTTCTGGACGGATCGCGGGGCCGGTCCGTCGGAGGACGGGCACAAGGAGCGGCGCCTTGGGGCGCCTCTCCGCCTATTCGGGCTTGTGCAGGGTCTGTCGGATGCCGTCCAACGTTGCTCGGTGCTTGCTCCCCGGCTTGGCGAAGACCTCGATCCTCGGGCAGGGGAAGTCCTCGCAGTGGGCGCAGTTCTCCACCAGGTTCTCGACGCCGCAGGCCCTGATGGCGCACTGGCTGCAGTAGCCGATCTGTCGTCCCGTCGAGGCCAGGCAGCCGTCGCACATCGAATCGTCCGCTGTCATGGGGACGCCGAACTCCTGGGACGCTCGCTTCGCCATCTGTTCCAGCGCATCGCGATCTCCCGCCTGCGTGGCGATGAACGCATCGCACTCCGTACAGACGATCCCGCAGTACGCCACCATTCGCTCCTCCATGCGTCCTCCTCACCGTCTCCGGATTCCTGGGGCCTCACGACGGGGGGACCTCCACAGCCCGTCTTGGTAGCCGCTCGGCGGTGCGAAGTCAAACCGCCCAGCGTGGCTTCGGCGGGGACGAGCGACGGGCCGGCGTCCCAGGCCAGGGAGTCGCGGGGGGAAGTCCTGCGCCAAGGCAAGGGCGGTCTAGCGGATCCAGGCCAGCCGTTGGGCCTTCAGCCGGAGCGCGATCGAGCCCAGTCTGGCGTCGTCGGTCGTCATCAGCTCGGCGAAGACGAGCACGGGGTGGGCGATCTGGACCCCGAGGCCGGTCGACGGGCGTCCGAGGTCGCCGGCGAAGGCCTCGCAGAGAAGGACGCTTCCCTCCTGGGGGGACGGCGCCAGCTGAAAGGCGCGCTGCACGCGACCGCGTTCCTCCTCCGGAACGTAGAGACGCAGCGACCCCGCGCGGAGGTGGCCGACGAGCAGCTCGGCCGCGTACTCCCCACCGACGACGATGTGTTGGAGATCCATCTCGTCTCTCGCGGCGTTAAGCATGGCGGCGAACCCGCCGCGGATGGTCGGCCGATACTGCCCAAGGACGATCCGCGGCTCCAATTTCGCGGCAAAGGCTGACAGCCACATCTCGAGGAGCCGAGCCCCCTCGACGACTTCGTACGTGCCCCGCCCCGAGCGCTTGAGCGAGCCGTCCTTCACCCACGCCGAGACGAGCTTCGAAATCAGCCCGAGAGACACCCCCGTGGACTCCTCGATATCGCGGTATGCGGCCTCGACGAGCGGACCGCAGGCCAGGAGTTCATAAAGGACCTTCGCCCCTTGCTCCGTCATCCAGTGCGCGGCGCTCGGCTTGGAGCGGGACGGCCTTCGCCCGACGACGTAGACGAGGAGGCTTCGCGGAACTTCGACGTACGCGTTTCCTGCTGCATCGACGAACCAGATCCCGCGGCGGCGCAGCTTCTGGGCGAGCGATTCCGAGACGTGGGACGCGGCAATGAGGACCGCCGTGCACCCGGTCTGCTCCCTCCACCAGCTTGTCTGGGCCTCGATGGACGGAAGGAGGGCGGGGCGGAGGGACGCCTTGATGCCGACGCATACGTCAATGGGCGCTTCGTCAGCCGGTGTCAGGCGATAGATGGCATCCGGGCCTTCCGCCTCCTCGCGTCGCTTGAGCTTGGCGAAGGAAGCCTGGCGACCGAGGTGAGAGCGAAGCCTCACCATGCACTCGTTCAGAAGGGCGTCGTGCTGACTAATGTTCACCATGCTCGTCCGTTCACGTCACGTGAACATACTCTATCCGTGAACAAACGCGTTGTCAATCCCGACAGGAAGAACGACGGGATGCCTGCGGGCATCTTCGCCAAGTGGCCGGATCGGTCGAGATGCGCCCCTCACAGACCGTGAGAGCAGTCTGCTCTCGCCCCACGGAGGACCTCGCAATGACTTCGACTAGCGCGGCGAGCAGCGGGCGCGAAGGGCGAGTGCCGTCCCGGCCAACTCACCGGCAGGGATCGTTCCGATCCCGTTGACATCGAGAGAGGCGGCTCCCTGTCGGAGGATCCCGTGAAGCACAAGCCGCACGTACTGCCTTTCGAGCACGACGGCGCCCTGCGTCCGGAGCTCAGGAACGAGAAGGTGCACGTAGAGGAGGAACTCGCCGGTCGCGAGATGAATCCCGCCGTGCGCCCATCTCACGTCCGCTTCGGACACCATCATGTCGTCGAGCAGCCGGCGTTCTGTGGCGCCGTCGCCATCGAGGTCGAGAAACAACGGGAACCCCGAGATCGTGGCTTCAAGCTTTGCGAGGAGCAGCCGCGCGTAGCTTGGATAGAGGTCCTCGCCGACCGCGAAGCATAGCGATCCCCGGAATCCCGTGCTTGTGAACGCGCCGCCCGGATACGCCACCTGGAGAAAGCCAAGCTCGCATGAGAGGGCGATCACCTCGTGCGTCTCGGACTCGGCCCCCACCGCACAGCAGAGCGTCGCGAAGAGAACGAGGAGAAGGAAGACGGCCAATCCTCTTGAGTTCATCGGACTCACCTCCTGCACAAGCCACCGTATCCCCAAGGAGACGGCGCGGGCAAGAGGGAGGCGAGCGACGCGTTCAGCACCCCGACTCGAGTACGCTGCTTCAAGAAGCCTCGTCCTTGACAAGATCTAGTGTCATAGTATACTAATACACTATGACGATCGATCGCGCATGGCCGGTCAACATGGATGCGGGACCCATCTTCGTTCAAATCGCGAACCATGTACGGCAGATGCTTGCGCGCGGGGAGATCGTTCCGGGGGACAAGCTCCCCAGCGCCCGTGACCTTGCGGCGGGGCTCGGCGTGAACCCGAATACCGTGGCGCACGCGTTCGCGGAACTGGAAAGGACGGGTGTGATCGAAACGAAACGAGGATTGGGGACATACGTTCGCGACGGCGCTCCTGTGGCGGCCATGCGTCGCGACATGCTGCGCGCGGCGGCGACGGCGTTCGCTGCCGAGGCGGCAGCGCTGGGAGTCTCGGCCCCCGAGGCTCTCGGCGCTTTGAAGGAGGCACTGAATGCTGGCTAGTCTCAACCGCGCCACCAAACGGTACGGTCGGACGGAGGGCGTCCGCGACCTCACGGTGGGCTTTCCTCCTGGGGAGGTGGTCGGCATACTCGGCCTGAACGGCTCGGGCAAGTCGACGCTCTTGAAGCTCCTCGCCGGGCTCCTCTTTCCAACCTCGGGAGAAGTGGAAGTCCTCGGGGGGACAGCTCGCGGGCAGCGCGCGCGTGTCGTGTATCTCGGCGAAACCGATGCCCTGTGGAGCTGGATGACTCCCGACGACGCGGCGACCTTCATGCGGGGGCTCTACGATGACTTCGATCCTTCGCGCTACCGGGATCTCCTCGCGAGTCTCGCTGTTCCCCGGCGGCGAACGAAGGCCATGTCGAAGGGCGAACGCGGGCGGCTACGCCTCGCGATGGCCCTTGCCCGCAGCGCGAAGCTCTACCTCCTCGACGAGCCGCTTGGTGGGATCGATCTCTTGTCGCGGGAGAAGATTCTTCAGTCGATCGTTCGCGAGTGGCACACAGACGAGACGATTCTGCTCTCGACGCACGAGGTCGCCGAGGCCGAGGGGTTGTTCGAGAGGGTCCTCTACCTGCGTGAAGGACGGATCGCCCTCGATGCAACGGCCGAAGTCCTGCGGGAACGCGGGAGAAGCGTAGTGCAAACCTACCGGGAGGTGCTCGGATGAAGGGGTTTAGGACGCTTCTCTGGCTGGAGTTCCGGCGCAACGGCGTCTGGGCTGGCGCTCTCATTGGCTCGCTTGCGTTCTGGGCGTGGGGACTCTTCCAGGTGCGCTTCGTCGAGGTGGCCGAGCAGCTAGAGGTTCGCGCCACTCTGCTGGTGGTCGCATCGGCGATCGGCGCGGTGGTGCTCGCCTTGATGATCGGACGCATTCGGTCGGAGACGCGGGGCGGCCAGTATCAGGTGCTGCTCCTGACACCGCCGTCCGGCTACGTGCACATCGCTGCTCGCTACGCGTTCGCCCTTGCTGCGGCCGTTGTCTACTACGTTGCCATCGCAGGACTGGCCTGGTGGATCATCGCGATGTCGCGGATCCCGCTCGACGCGGGGAGCATCGCGCAGTTGACACTCGCCGTGCCGTTCTACGGCCTCGGAATCAGCGTTATGCCACTCCTCGCGTGGACGCTTCTCCTGATGGTCTTCATCGCCGCCTATCGGGTGTCGGGGCCCGGGTGGATTCCGGGGACGGTGATGGTCATTGGTACGCCGTTCGCGTTGCGCTGGCTGATTGACGGAATTGTACGGATCTCGTACCACCTTCCTGGCTGGCACCTGTTCGGCGGTCTGGAGAGTGCGATCCGCCAAGCGGCGCCATCTCAATCTGAGGGGGAGTTCGATGCGGTCGCGGTGCTGCCGCAAGAGCCCTTGTGGATCATGCTTGCCGTGACGATCGTTCTTCTGGCGATCGCCGGCCGGATCTGGCAGGAGGTGGAAGGATGAGCGAGGCGTTTCCGATTGTTCTGCGCATCCTGGTCGCAGCTCTGGTCGGGTTCTGGGCTTATCGCCTCTGGACGGGGACGAGAAGCTGGACAACCCGCCTTGTGGGAGCGTTCTTCTCCGCGACGCTCCTGTGGCAAGTCGTAGCGGGTACGCTGTAGCGGTTTCCGCGTGGGCAGCGGGGGGACAAGTGGACGAGTCGTGGGGACTTCTGTGGACTCTCTGGGCTCTTCTCCTCGCCGGTGCGATCGCTGCGGTGTCGCTTGGCGCGGCGAAGCTGTGGGCCCGGCGTCGCGAACGGCGGACGAACTCGCTCATCACGCACGCGGTGATGGCGGTTCTCTCGGTGACCGCGATGGCTTGGCTTTGCCGAGGGCAGTTCGCGGAGTTCGGTTTCTCGGTCGGGACGTTTCGCTGGAGCTTCCTCATGATTCTGTGGGCTGTTCCGATGGCACTGCTTACGCTGCCGCAGGTCCTTGGACGACGATCCGAGCCTTCGGCTTCGCCGTTCCACTTCACCCCGACGGAAACCGTGGTCCGCGTCTGGCTTGTCGCCAGCGTCGCGGAGGAGATCCTCACGCGGGGACTGATCCAAAGTTCGCTTGTCGCCCTATCCGACGTCGGGTTATCAGTTCGAGCGCATTTCGTCAGCCTGCCGGTGCTGATCGGCGCGGTCGCATTCTCCGCGATGCATCTCGTGCTGTTGAAGCGGATGGGGGCAAGGGTCGCTCCGGTCCTCGTCGTCACGTTCCTCCTTGGATGCATTGCGGGGGTCTACCGCGAGGCGGCGGGGAGTCTGATCCCGGCCGTGGCGGTCCATGTGTTGTTCAACGTCGGGGGGACGATTCCAGTCTGGGTTGCCCAGGCCGTGAGGGCCCGACGCGCGTCTGGAATGCCGGGGGGAAGGGAGGAAGGATGATGGCCTGGAGGCCGCTCAGGAAGGTTGGGGTGATGGTCGTCGCGGCGTTTGTGCTCGCGGGGTCGACGGGGTGCGAATTCGAGGACGTCTTTGGGCCGCGCGTCGAGAGCTCGCTCGTCCGAACGGCGTCGTTTGTCGCCGCCGGCGGACTCATGATCGATGCGGAGACCGCCAACGGGGCGGTCCAACTCCGCGGCGTCGAGGGGCAAGAGGACGTTCAGGTCCGAATGACGCTCCGATCCCGCGGAAAGACGCTCGAGGAAGCGAACGCTCGCCTTGAGAGGATCGTCGTCCACGTGGAGCAGGACGGAGGCCGCGTGGCTCTCCGCTATGCGGCGAACGAGCAAGACTCACACGTCCGCCGCCACAGCGGTGTCGAGTTCGACGTGACCTTGCCCGGGACCGCCGATGTGCACGTGGTGACTTCGAACGGTGCGGTCCGCGTCGAGCGAGTCCGTGGGGATCTCGATCTCACGACCTCCAACGGGAAGGTCGTGGTCGAGGGTTTTGCCGGCGACGTGGGCGCACGCACGTCGAACGGGGCGATCGCGGTCGACGGGGGAGAGGGCGCGCTGCGGCTCGAGACGTCAAACGGGCGAATCGAGATCAGTAATGTCGAGGCGATCGTCGATGCCGAGACCTCGAACGGGGCGATCGTTTTCTCGGGCCGACTCCTCGACGGGGCACACCGCCTCTCGTCCAGCAACGGCCGAATCAGCGTCCGCGTCCCGGAAACCGCGTCCATTCGGTTCGTCGCCCGCACCAGCAACTCGACGATTTCTTCGAGCCTGCCGCTGGCTGGCGACGTCACCGGTCGGGCGTGGGACGCCGTCCTCAACGCGCCCGCAGCGGCGGCGCTCACGGTCGAGACGTCGAACGGATCGATCGATCTGGATGCCCTGTTGGAGGCGGTTCCCCTCCCGCAGAGCTGATTCCCGCGTAGGGAAGCCGAATGCACGCAGGGGAGTTATCTCTATTACCGACGGCGGCAGACGTCGGAGGCACAATGGGAGGCTGGTACGCCTCTACATCTTTTCTGGTGCGGCTGCGGGGTTCCGGACCGCGGCCGCTTTCTCTTCGGACGGTCGGCGGGAGCCGATGCCGCAAGGAGGAGGGGCGTGACGCGGGAACAAGGGCCGCTTCCTGACGCACCGGGGCGACGGATCAACGTCGTCGGCACGTGCGGATCGGGGAAGACGACGGTCGCGAGGAGCCTCGCGACGCGCCTCTCTCTTCCGTATGTCGAGATCGACGCGCTCTTCTGGCGTCCCGGCTGGGAAGGGGCGGGCGACGCGGAGCTGCGTGCGGCGGTCGGCGACGCTGCGGCGGGCGAGGCGTGGGTCATCGACGGGAACTACAGCCGAGTCCGCGACCTCGTTTGGCCACGCGCCGACACCGTGATCTGGCTCGATTACTCCTTTCCTCGCGTCTTCTCGCAGCTTCTTCGTCGTACGCTCCGGCGCGCCATCCTCCGTGAAGCGTTGTGGCACGGAAACCGCGAGAGCCTCCGCACGTCGTTCCTGTCGCGGAAGTCGATCCTCGTATGGGCGATCAAGACACACCGGCGGCGCAGGACCCAGTACCAAACCCTGCTCGTCGACCCACGGAATCGGCACCTGAGGGTCATCCGGCTTCGCTCGCCCCGCGAGGCGGAGAGATGGCTCCAGGGAGTCGGTGGCGGCTGACGCCCTACGATAACGGGCCGAATGCCGGGCACGTAGGGTCTTACCTCTCCGGTGGCCCAGCGACTTCGAGATCGCCCCATTGACTCACGCGCCCCTTTCCCGTTAGGTTGTTGCAGCAAGGAGGTGTAGGAGAATGAAGAGGAGTTTCCTCGTTGTGGGTCTCCTGGCGGCCCTCGCCGGAGCATGGGCGGTCTCGGCTGTCGGTGCGTCGTTCACCGTGGCGTCCGACACGACGTGGCCGCCGTTTGAGTGGGCGGGAGCCGACGGGCAGCTTTACGGGTTCGACCTCGACATCATGCGCCTGATCGGGGTTCTCGAGGGGTACAGCGTCGACATCGTCAGCTACAGCTGGGACATCATCTTCGACGACGTCGGCATCGGCCGGGTCGACATCGGCGCTTCCGGCGCCACGATCACCAGCGAGCGCGAGCAAAAGGTGGACTTCTCCGCTCCGTACTGGACGTCGAACCAGGCCGTGATGGTCAAGGCGGACTCCGGGCTCAACATCGCGACCGCGCTCCGTGACGGGATGAAGATTGGAGCCCAGGTGGGAACTACTGGCGCCTTGTGGGTTCAGGAGCAGCTCATTGACAAGGGGATCAAGGTCGAACTGAAGGAGTACCCGCTCTACCCGCTCGCGGTCCTCGACCTTCTGAACGGCAACGTCGACGCCGTGGTGCAGGATGAGCCTGCGTCGCGCGCGAGCGTGGCCGCCGACGCTCGGCTGGCCATCACGGGCGTCATCGAGACGGGCGAGCAGTTCGGATTCTTCGTCGCCAACGGCGACCCGAAGGGGATCTTGCCCAAGATCAACGATGGGCTGCAGAAGCTGAAGGCGTCGACCGCCTGGGACGACTTGATCGCAGCCTACATGGGAACGGATGTCGCCAAAGTCGAGGTGGCGTGGAAGGCCGCGTCGAGCTTCCTTGCCGCGAACGACGCGGTGGGTTTTGCCAAGGCCTTGGCCGCGGGGGTGGCGGCTCCCTAGTCTGTATCGACGTTCTGCTGATGTGGGGAGGACGCGGGGCGACCGCCTCGCGTTCTTCTCACGCCACGGGGGTCGTCCGATCGAGAAAGGGGCGGCATGAGCGGAGCGCAGTTGCTTTGGCAAAGCGTGGGCCCGTTCTTCACGCGCGCGCTTCCCGTGACGGTTGAGATCATCCTTCTTCTGCTGCTCCTGGGCCTCGCGCTCGGGACGGTTCTTGCGTTTGTCCAGGTCTACGGCCGCCGCCCGTTCCGGTACCTGTGTGTGGTCTACGAGCAGATCTTCCGCGGGATCCCTCCTCTGGTGACGATTCTGATCTTGTGGAACGGGCTCTCGCAGTCCCTCCACATCTACTTGCCCGGGATCGTCGCTGCCGCCCTCGCCCTCGGGCTGCGATCCGCCGCGTACCAGTCGCAGATCTTCCGCGGCGCAATCCAGGCCGTCCCGCCCGGCCAGATGATGGCGGCGCGCGCTCTTGGGATGACGAAGATCCAAGCCATCCGCAGCGTGATCCTGCCCCAGGCGTTTCGCCTCGCGATCCCGCCGTGGGCGAACGAGTACTCGGGGGTCGTCAAGGACACGGCGTTCGCCTGCGTCATCGGTGGCTTGATCGAGCTCACACGTCAGTCCCAGACGGCCATGGCGCGCCTGTCCATGGCCAAGGACATCGGTTCGCGACTGGTGTTGCCCATCTTCCTAATCGTGGGTCTGTTCTACTTGGCGCTGACGTATGGCGGTAACGCGCTCTTGGCTCTCTTGGAGAGACGGCTCCGCCTTCCGGGATTCGAAATGAAAGGCAAGGTGGAACGCTGATGCCCACGGGCACGGACACGAGCCGGAGCGACGTCATCCTCCGCGTGGAGGATCTGCACAAGCGGTACGGGAAGGACGAGGTCCTGAAGGGCGTCTCGCTTGAGCTTCGCCGCGGTGAGACGAAGGTCGTCATCGGTCCATCCGGAACCGGGAAGAGCACGCTTCTTCGATGCATCAACCAGCTCTCCGTCCCGGACAAGGGGCGCGTGTGGCTCGAGGACGTCGAAATCACGCACTCCCGCACGAATATCAACCAAGCCAGGGCGCAGATCGGGTTCGTATTCCAGGACTTCAACCTCTTCGCGCATCTCACCGCGCTCGACAACGTGACTCTCGGGCTCGTGAAGGTCAAGAGGTTGTCGAGGAAGGATGCGGCCATCCGCGCCCGCGAGGAGCTGGCGCGAGTCGGCCTCGCGGAGAAAGCCGGTTCGTACCCGGCCGAGTTGTCCGGCGGCCAGAAGCAGCGTGTCTCCATTGCGCGCGCCCTGGCGATGGACCCCAAGCTGATCTTGTTCGACGAACCTACCTCGGCTCTCGATCCCGAGCTGATCGGGGAGGTGCTGGAGGTCATGATCAAACTTGCGCGGGGCGGCATGACGATGATCGTCGTGTCGCACGAGATGGGGTTTGCGCGGGCTGTGGCGGACCGGATCATCTTCATGGAGGGCGGCACCATCCTCGAGGAGGGAACGCCGACCGAGCTGTTCACTTGCCCGCGTTGCGAGCGTACGGGCCAGTTCCTGCGCAAGATCACCGAGCTCTACGGAGAGACGGACAGGCGATGACCTACTTCGAGTTCGTGGGGATGATCATGCCTCGTCTTCTGCGTGCGACGGTCGTCACGCTCGAGCTGACGGCCATCGGCGTGGCGTCGGGCTTCGCGCTTGGTCTTCTCCTCGCGCTCCTGCGCGTGTACACCCACCGCGTCGTGAGCGGCATCGCCAACGTCTACATCCAGTTCTTCCGGGCCACGCCGCTTGTCGTCCAAACGCTGATCATCTACTTCGGCCTTCCCCCGTACTTCCGAGCGGTGGGGCTCGAGCCGATGAGTCCCTTTGTCGCCGCCTGCGTCGCGCTCGGACTGAACAGCGCGGCGTACCAGGCCGAGTACCTGCGCGGGGCGATCCAGGCGATTCCGAGCGGGCAGATGCTCGCCGCGCGCTCGATGGGAATGACCAAGCCTCAGGCGGTTCGCTCTGTGATCTTGCCGCAGGCGTTGCGCATCGTCCTGCCCTCGTGGTCGAACGAACTCATCTACACGCTCCTCTACTCGTCGGTCGCCTACTTCGTGACGCTCGATGATCTGACGTTCGTCAGCATGAAGGTCGCCGCGAAGTACGGCAGGGCCTTCGACTCGTACTCGGCCGCTGCGGTCATCTACCTCGCGCTGGTCATCCTCCTGTCGAGAGCGCTCGCGTACGTCGAATCCCGACTCCGGATCCCGGGACTCGCCGTCGACGCCCGGGCGCGATAGCGGTCCGACGTGAGTCTTGTCGCCAGTGTCTGGTAGTTCCCACCATTGAGCGCCCCATCGGCAGGGCACGCTTGTCTCTGGCCGGCGTCGACCGTATCGTGGAGCCACGAAGTGGGTTGAGTCGAGGCCCGGGCTGACCCGTGGGGGAGAAGGGAACGGAAGGAGGACGAATGGCCGAGACGTTTGAAGCCGTCGAGAGAGACACGACGCCCGATGTCATCGACTGCGTGCTCCGACGTTTGGAGAAGGGCGACGTCCGGCACGTTGTGGTAGCCACGAGTTCGGGGGTCACCGGGTTCCGCTTTTCCGAGGCTCTCGCGGGAGAGAACGCCGAGCTTGTGTGCGTCAGCCACCACGCCGGTTTCCGCACCGCCGATCTGCTTGACCTCGAACCCGAGTACGCGTCGGAGCTTCGGGAGGCGAAGGTCCCCGTGCTGATCGCATCGCACGGCCTCTCCGGGATCGGCCGATCGATCTCGACGCGGTTCGGCGGAGCGACTCCGGTCGAGGTCATCGCTCACACCCTGCGGCTGTTCGGGCAGGGAATGAAGGTGTGCGTGGAGATCGCGGTGATGGCGGCGGATGCGGGGCTGATCCCTACCGATCGCGACGCCATCTGCGTCGGAGGTACGGGGCGCGGCGCTGACACGGCCGTCGTCCTCCGCCCGGCGCACATGAACACGTTCTTCGATCTGCGCGTGCGCGAGATCCTCTGCAAGCCCATCGCCTTCTAGGGCGGCGGGCGGAGGGCGGACTCGACGAGGCCCTGGAGGCGCGCGCCGTGGGTGCCCCACCAGTAGAGGCGGCGGCAATCGGGGCACTCGCGGTACTCGTTGAGCCACAGGGCCGTCCGCTGTGGGATGCGCTCGCGCACGGCGTCCTTCTCGGCTCTTCGAAGGAGCCCATTGCAGACGATGCAGCGCGTGAACGGCCTCGCGTGTGCCGCAAGACCGAACCGCCGAACCACCTCACGCGCTTGCGTCTCCGGGTCCGTGCTCCGGACCCAGTACCCGTGCGCAAGCTCCCCATGCTTCAGAACCTGACGATCCCGCGTGAGGACGATGCGACGTTCCTCGCGAGACACACGGACGATGTCCGTATCCGTGAGGTCGGCACAGTGCAGGGTGTCGAACCCGAGCAGGCGAAGGGTTCGCGCGAGTCGACGGAGGTGGACGTCGGCGACAAACGAGAGCCCGGGCGGCGGAACGTGGAGGTGGAGAGTGCGGCCGCTCTCTGAGGGCGCGTCGAGGGGACACACGCAGACCCGATCTCCGTCACGAAGTGGGTGATCGAACCGCGCTGACTTCCCATTCACGAAGACTGCATCCACCTCGACGTGGGGCACGCCGAGCGCCTCGATCGCGTCCTTGACGGAGGGCGTTCCGCGGAAGGCGTACGGGATCGGACGACCCCGCTCCTCGGGCGATAGGAAGTCGGACAGGGACCCCCGGAACAGGAACGAGGCTCCGAACGGCTCGGGCCATCGGTTGGCGTGCATGGATCGAGGCTACTGCGCTTGGCGTCGGTCGGTCCAGCGGCTTCGGGGGGCGACGATTCGCGACGTGAGCGAGGAGGGTTGCCTCTCCTGGAGTGCCCTCCGCGACGCCTGCTACGGCAACCACGCCAAGCCGGCGCTCGATGTCACGCCAGTGCGGCCGGTCCGGGCGAAGCACTCCCGGAGGTCGATGTGTGTGAATAGGCGCTGGGCAACGGCCATCAACGCCCGCACGCGCCGCGGAGCGCCGGGAGGGAATCCTTCGTGCCGCGCCAAGAGGACGGTTCGCGCTCCGCCACGCGGCCCTCCCGCCCTACGGAGGGCATTCGCCGCAGATCGACCGGAACAAGCTCGTGCTGAGGTACCGATCCCCGCGGTCCGGGAGCAGCACGACGATTGTGCCGGAATGCATCCCGGCCGCGGCCTTGAGCGCTCCCACGACGGCGGCTCCGCTCGACATCCCTACGAACAGCCCCTCAACCGTTGCGAGCCTGCGGGTCATCTGGAATGACTCCTCATCTCCGACCGACAGCTTGGCGTCGAGGCGGTCTGCGTCGTAGATGGCGGGGACGATCGACTCCTCGAGGTTCTTCAACCCCTGGATCGTGTGCCCGCGAACCGGCTCGATGCCTACGACAGCCGCATCCGGCTTCCTCTCCTTGAGGAACATCGAGATTCCCATGAGCGTCCCGGCCGTTCCGATTCCGGCGACGAACGCGTCGATCTCGCCCTCGGTTTGGCTCAGGATCTCCGGACCGGTGGACTCGTAGTGGGCTCGTGCGTTGTAGGGGTTTTCGAACTGGTTCGGCATGTAGTAGCGCTCGGGATCCTTCCGTGCGAGGTGGAGGGCTGCACGGATCGCGCCGTCCGTCTTCTCCTTCGACGGCGTGAGCACGAGCTCGGCGCCGTACGCCTCGAGGATGTGGCGCCGCTCGGGGCTTACGCACTCCGGCATGCAGAGCCGAACCTTGTACCCCTTGGCGGCGCCGATCATCGCAAGGGCGATCCCCGTGTTTCCCGAGGTCGGCTCGAGGATCGTCCGGCCGGGGGAGAGCTCGCCGGTACGCTCCGCGTGCTCGATCATCCGCTTCGCCGGCCGGTCTTTGACGGATCCGCCCGGGTTGCACCCCTCGAGCTTCCCCAAGAGGCGAACCCTCGAGCCGCGCGGCGTGATCTTCGACAGCTCCACCAACGGCGTGTTTCCAATGAACTCGAGGACGGTCAAGGTCTTCTTGCTCTCCCTTTCGCTCTTGCTCGGCGAGCGACTCGCGGCGGCACGATCGTCCATTCTACCGCAACGGCCCGTCGGTCAGACGAGCGCAAGGATCTCGGGGAAGGAGCGCAGGATGAGGTCCGCGCCATCCAACTCGCCCGCCTGGGCGTATCCGTACGCGGCTCCGACGACCGTGCACTGGTTCGCGCGCCCTGCCTCGACGTCGTGGTAGCGGTCCCCGACGACAAAGGTCCGACAGCACGGGTAGCGGGTTCGCAGCTCGGCAATGCGCTGTGCCTTCGTCGACGGCGGTCCATCCACCGTCAAGAGGTGGCGGAACAAGTCGAGGACTCCGAACTTGGCGAGGATGGTCTCGGCGTACCGTCGGTCTCCGTTGGTGCACAACGCGAGGACGTGTCCACGCTCCGCAAGGGCCCGCAGCGTCTCCGCGACCCCGTGGTAGAGCCTGCCGCGCTCGCGGATCGAGGCGAGCTCGAGTTCCGAGATGCGCGTCGCGAGTCCGACCGGGTCAGCGGCGAACCCTTGCGGCGCGAGCCACTCCAGGAGAGCCGCGAACGTCTCGCCGACCCTGGCGAGGATCGCGGCATCTCCCGGGTACGGGACCCCGGACTCCTCGTACACGCGGCGCATCGTCGGAACAAAGGAGGAGTCGGTCCGGTACAGGGTCCCGTCGAGATCGAAGACAAGAAGGGTGTGGCAGCATTGCGCATCGGACATGGCGCGGGAACGATACGTCGGCGATGAGAGTTGCTCAACGCGGCCCGGCAGCGCCGCGGAAGCCTCGTCTCAGGGCGCGGGAGGCGGCAGAGCCAAGTGAAGGGGCGCTCGTCGTGGGTCAAGCGGTTCGTGAGGTGGGAGGAGGGCTACCGGACGGGGTTGCGGAGCGTGCCGATGCCGTCGATGACGACCTCGACGACGTCGCCCGAATGGAGCGGTCCGACGCCCTCCGGCGTCCCGGTGGCAATGACGTCGCCCGGCTCGAGGGTCATGACGCCGCTGATCGTCTCGATCAGCGCGGAGATCGGAAAGATGAACGCGCTCGTCCAGCCGTCCTGGCGGACCTGCCCGTTGAGGTGCAGCTGGACGTGGAACGGCTCTTTGACCTCGTCCGGCGTCACGATCGCAGGCCCGAGCGGTGCCGACGTGTCGAACCCCTTCGCCCGAACCCAGTTCTTCTCCCACTTCTGGGCCGTTCGGTCCGACACGTCGTTCAGGCACGTGTAGCCAAGGATCACGCTCGCGGCGTCGCGGGCGGGAACGTTGCGGCAGCGCGTGCCGATGACGATGGCCAACTCGGCCTCATAGTGCACCTCAGGACCCGCAGGGAGGACGATCGTTTCCTCGGGCCCGATCACCGCGGACGGCGGCTTGAAGAAGAGGAGCGGCTGTTCCGGCACCTCGTTGCCGAGCTCGCGGGCGTGGGCGGCGTAGTTGCGGCCGACGCAGATAAGCTTCGTTGGACAACACGGGGCGAGAAGAGTGACGTCGCGGAGGGGATGCGCACGCCCGTCGGCGATGACCTGCTGATCGTCAAGGGCTCCCGCCAGCACGCGGCCGGTGGATCGACTTCGGAATCGGACGAGTCTCATGGATCTCCTCCGCCGGACACCGTATCCCGAGGGACCCGCGGCGTCAATTCCCCTGCGAGTCTGCCTTGACGCCCTGTGGCGGCGCGGGTACGCTCGCGCCATCATGCGCAGGGCCTTCTGGACAGTCCTTCCCATCCTGCTCGTCGCTCTTGATCGATGCACGAAGCTGTGGGCCGCGAACACGCTCTCCCTGGGGGTGCCCCTGCCGCTCCTCGGGAACGTGATCCGGCTTGCCCGCGTCCACAACACGGGAGGGGCTTTCGGCATCTTCCCAAGCAACCGCGACGTCTTCCTGGCGGTCTCCGCAGTGGTCGCCGTCGTCCTCATCG
>CAZWQN010000017.1:0-22457 GCA_964635895.1 uncultured Thermotogae bacterium
CTAGCTGTCGCAGCCAACGTACACGCCATGGCTGCGACAGCCGACTTCATGTCACATGCGCCGCGGCCCCACAGAACGCCATCCTCGATCCGCGGAGAGAACGCATCCTTCATGTCGCCGGCGGGAACGGTGTCGAGGTGCCCGTTCAAGAGCAGCGCGGGGCCGCGGGCGCCGAGATCGACCCGCGCCACGACGTTCGGGCGGCCGTCGAGGGCCGGCACAAGCCTGGCGTCGACACCTCGGGACAGAAACCACTCGACGAGGAAGCTGCCGATCGCTCCCTCGCGTCCGGGGGTCGCGCTGTGGCTCTCGATCGCGATGAGGTCGGAGGCGAGGCGCACGACCTCGTTCGGGTCGACAGTGATGCGCGTCACACTCGCGCCTCGGTACGCGTCGCGCCCGGACCCGGGGCTCACTTCTCGCCGCCCGACGGGGAGAGCTTGACCATCTTCCCGGCGTCAAACGCTTCCTGCGCCATCTCGCGCAGTCGGAACTTCTGAATCTTGCCGGACTGGGTCATCGGAAGCTCGTTCACGACGACGATGTAGCGCGGCACTTTGAAGTTTGCGATCTCCTTCGCGCAGTAGTCGACGAGCTCCTGAGGATCGATCTTCACGCCCTGCTTCGGGATGACGTAGACGGCGGCGACCTCGCCGAACACGGGGTCGGGAACGCCGATCACGGAGACGTTAAGGACCTTCGGGTGGGTGAACAGGTACTCCTCGATCTCGGCGGGGTACACGTTGAACCCGCCGGTGATCAGCATGTCCTTCTTCCGCCCGACGATCTTGATGTACCCCTCGGCGTCCATCGTCGCGAGGTCGCCCGAGTAGAGCCAGCCTTCCTTGTCGATGGCCTCCGTGGTCTTATCTGGCATCTTGTAGTAGCCCATCATCACGTTGTAGCCGCGGCACGCCAGCTCGCCCGTCTCGCCCTTCGGGACCGGCTTCTGGTCGTCATCGGCGATCTTGACCTCGATCCCCTCGAGGGCGCGGCCGACGGTCTCGACGCGGCGCTCGATCGGGTCATCGAAGCGCGTCATCGTGATCACCGGCGACGCCTCGGTGAGGCCGTAGGCGATCGACACGTTGCAGTGCATCTCGCTCATCGTCCCGCGCATGACCTCGACCGGGCACGGAGCGCCGGCCATGATTCCGGTGCGCAGGGTCGAGATGTCATACTTCCCGCCGCCGGGCTTCCCCTTGCGGTTCTCCTCCAGCTCGAGGACGAACATCGTCGGGACGCCGTAGAGGATGGACACGCCGAACCGCTCGACGAGCTCGAGCGCCTCGTTCGCCTTGAACACCTGCATCGGGACCATGCTCGCGCCCCACGTGATCGCCCCGGCGATCCCCATGACGCAGCCGAAGCAGTGGAAGAACGGGACGGCAAGCAGGAACACGTCCCTCTCGCTCGCGTGGAGTACCTCCGTGACCTGTTCGCCGTTGTGTCCGATGTTGTGGTGCGACAGCATCGCGCCCTTGGGGTTGCCGGTCGTCCCCGAGGTGTAGAGGATGAAGACGTTGTCCTCCGCTTTGCACAAGGCCTCGCGCTTCGCGAGCTTGCCGCCGGCGGGGCTGCGGGCGCCGCGCTCCATGACGTCGTCGATCCGGTGCATGTCCTTTCCGGGCTTGCCGACGATCACGACGTGCTTCAGGTTCGGGAGCTTGGGGCGGATCTCGCCGATCATCGAGAGGTAGTCGATGCCGACGAACGCATCCACGGCGAAGAGCGTCGTCGCCTCCGAGTTCCCGAGGATGTACTCGACCTCGTGGGTCTTGTAGCGCGTGTTCATCGGCACGACGACGGCGCCGATCCGGGCGATGGCGAAGTAGGCGACGACCCACTCAGGGATGTTGGGCATCCAGAGCCCGACCTTCTCGCCCTTCCCGACGCCGAGGTCGAGGAGCCCGCGGGCGAGCCGGTCGACCTTCTCCGACAGCTCCGCGTAGGTCAGCGTCGTGCCGCTCGGGTCGAGGATCGCCGGGCGCGCGGGGAACTTCGAGGTCGTGTCTCGCAGAACTTGGGAAAGCGTTCTCATCGATTCACCTCGTGATCGGGTTTCTGTGACGACATCGCATCGGATTATCGGGGGCGCGGAGCGGGCTCGCAACGGGCTCGGATGTCCGCCGCATCGTCCAGTAAGATGTTGGGTAAGCGAAGGAGGGCACGCATGGATGGACGCTACGGGCGCTACCTCGACGTCGACCTGTCGACCGGCAGGATCCGCGACTACGCAGTCCCTGAGGCGTGGTCGCGCCTTCACCTCGGCGGCAAGGGAATCGCGGCGCGCATCCTCCTCGACGAGCTGCCCGCCCGCGTCGATCCTCTCGGTCCGGATAACATCCTTGCCTTCGCCACCGGCCCGTTCCAGGGAACGGGCGTGGTCGGCGCCGGGCGGCACGCGGTGCTCGCCGTCTCGCCGAAGACCGGGTGCGTCGCTGACTCGTACGCCGGCGGATACTTCGGCCACGAGCTTGGACGTTCAGCGTACGACGGGATCCTCGTTCGCGGCCGATCGGAGCGCCCTGTCTACCTCTCCCTCCTCGACGGCGTCGCCACGCTCCACCCGGCCGACGACCTGTGGGGCGGGGGAACCGGAGAGACTGAGACGGCGTTGCAGGGGCGTCACCCCGGCGCGCGCGTCAGCTCGATCGGGATTGCCGGCGAGTCGCTCGTGTCCCAGGCATGCATCATCAACGACCGCACTCGCTCCGCCGGACGCCCCGGCCTCGGCGCGGTCATGGGCTCGAAGCGCCTCAAGGCGATCGCCGTGCGAGGCCACACTGAGAAGCCGCTCCACGACGCCACGCGATTCCGGACGGAGCGGGCCGCCTACGCAAAGCGGTTCCTCGAGAAGGGCCCGCAGGGGTTCGGCGAGTACGGGACGGCGTCCGGGGTGCCATGGCTGTCCGAGCAGGGCATCCTGCCGACGCGCAACTTCGCCGAGGGCGTCTTCGACGACGCCGACGCGATCGGCGGCGAGCGGATGCACGACACGATCCTCGTCAAACGCGACACGTGCGCTGCGTGTCCGGTGCGCTGCAAGCGTATGGTGAAGACGACGTTCGACGGGTGCGAGGTCCTCCCGGAGTTCGGGGGGCCGGAGTACGAGACGGTCGCCGCGTTCGGGTCGCTGTGCCTGAACGGCGACCTTGCCTCGATCGCGCTCGCGAACCAGCTGTGCAACGACTACGGGCTCGACACGATCTCCGCCGGGGTGGCCGTCGCTTTCCTCATGGAGGCGTGCGAGAAGGGTCTGATCGACGAGGAGGTCGCCTGGGGCGACCCGCGCGCCGTCGTGTCCGTGGTTCACGCCCTGGCACGTCGCGAGGGAGTCGGCGATCGGCTCGCCGACGGGCTCGACATCTTCGCCCGCGACCTCGGCGCCGATTTCGCGATGACGATCAAGGGCGTCGAGCTGCCGATGCATGAGCCGCGGGGAAAACAAGGCCTGGGGATCTCCTATGCCACCACCCCACGCGGAGCGAATCACATGGAGGGCATGCACGATACGATGCTCACGCGCGAGTCTCCCTGTCCGGAGCTCGGCGTTACGCAGACCTACGATCGGTTCACCCTCCTCGACAAGGTCGAGCCGGCGGTGGTGTTTGAGGATCTCCGCTCGTTCACGAACTCGCTCGTCCTGTGCTGCTTCACGACGAGCGAGACCGGGCCGAATTACGGCTTCCCGGCGATCCGCTCTCTACTCGAAGCCGCGACGGGCCTCGTTGTGGACGCGGACGAAATGCAGCGCATCGGCGCGCGCAACTACGCGCTCCTTCGGCTCCTCTCCGGACGAGCCGGCCATGTCATGGACGACGACGCTCTCCCGCGGCGGTTCGCCGAAGCGCTGCCCCGCGGCGCCAGCGCCGGTCATCCAGTCGATCCGAAGGCGATGGCGCAGGCCGTGTCCGCCTACTACCGCAAGCGAGGCTACACGCGATACGGACCGAGCGACGCAACGCTGCGCCGCCTCGGGCTCGCCGACTGCGCCGGCCGCGTGGGGAGGACGGCGCCGTGATCCCCGTCGTGTCGTTCATCGGCCACCATGACAGCGGGAAGACTCGCCTGTTGGTCGAGATCATCCCCCTCCTCGTCGAGCGCGGGTACCACGTCGGCGCCGTCAAGCACGCTCCCCACCTCGGGGCGGTCGACCGCCCCGGCTCCGACAGCGAGCAACACCTCGCCGCGGGCGCCACCCGAGTCCTCCTGCGCGGCGAGCGCACGTCGTCGCTCACGTGGCAGCACGAGAATGAGGATCTCCCCGCCGACTTGGAGCGGCTGTTCGCGGGCTGCGACCTGGTTCTCGTCGAGGGGTTCAAGCATGGTCCCTGGCCGAAGATCGAGGTGTTCCGGCGAGGCCGCGACCTGCGCCGCGAGCCGCTGGCGGGGGAGATCGACGTCGTCGCCGTCGTCACCGACGAGCACGTGGCTCTTCCCGACGGCGTCCGCGCGCTGTCGCCGCGCGACCGCGAGGCCATCGTCGGACTCATCGAGGAGATCCTCGCGGCTCCGGCCGACTGACGATTGCGCGCCGCTCGGGGCTGTGCTACTCTCGAATCGCGATGACATCAGCATCCGATGCGCGTAGCCCGGCCACAGCGACCCTGTTCCTCGTGCCGCCCCGTGCCGACCGACAGGCGCTCGGCCGCCGTCTCGCCGCGCCGATGCTTTCCAGCCGCCCCACGGATCACGCCCTCGCCGAGCGCGGGCTCCACCCCGACGTCATCGAACTCTCCGCCCCCGCCGGCAAGGAGAGGATCGGGATCGATCAGGTCCGCGACGCGATCCGCGCGGCCCAGTTCACGCCCGTGGAGAGCGACCGCAAGGTGTGCCTCGTCGCGCGCGCCGAGAGCTTGACCGTCGAGGCCGCCAACGGACTGCTGAAGACGCTCGAGGAGCCGCCGCGCGGGATGGTCTTCGCGCTGCTCGCCGAGCACGCCGGCGAGCTCCTTCCGACGATCGTCTCCCGCAGCCGGATCGTCCGTGTGCCGCCCGAGGAGCGGGAGGCCCGCAGCGAGCGGCTGACGGCCTGCGGATACTCGGCGGACGAGGCGCAGTGGCTGTCGCGCGTCGCCGACCGCCCCGGAGACTTCGAGCGGTTCCTGAGCTCGCGCATCGACGCGTCCGCCGCGCGAGCCGCCGCCCGTGCGCGGTCGACGGCCGCAGGCGTCGACGATCTTGTCGCCGTCGCGCTCGGCGACGATCCCATCGCGCGTCGCGAAGCCCTGATCGAGATCGTGGTCCGGGCCGTCCGCCTCGATCCACGCCTCTGCGCGACCGGCGTCGTGCGTCTGTCGTCTCAGGAGCGAACGACCCTCGCCCTCTTCCTGCAGGAGCTGCTGGCGGCGTCGTTCGACCTCCTTCGCGAGGCGATCGCCGCGGAGGAGGCCGGGGAGCCGGCGGGGCCGCTCCGTCGAATCGACCTCGAGCGGACGTGCGCCGCGGTGGACCGCGCCCATCGCGCGCTCCACGTTTTCGCGCCCGCGGAGGGAGTCCTGTTGTCCCTCTTCTTCGCGGCCGGAGGGCTCATCCATGCCGAATGACCGGATCGTTCTCGTGCGAGTTCTCGACCTCGAACGCGAGGCCGTCTACTTCAATGCCCAGGACCTGCCGCTCCACGTCGGCGACTCCTGCGTCGTCGAGAGCACCGGCCTGCGCCTTGGGACCGTCGCCGACGAGGTCCCGGCCGGCGAGGAGCTCTCCGGCCGGCTGGAGCGGGTCGTCCGCGTGGCGACGGACGCCGATCTCGACGCCCACCGCTACAACCAGGCGGACGCGGAGCGCACCCTCACCGCCACGCGCGAGGCGATCGGGCACCACGACCTGCCTATGCACCTTGTCGGCGCCGAGTACACGTTGGACCGCAAGCAGCTCCGCATCTACTTCACAGCACCCCACCGGGTCGACTTCCGGAACCTCCTACGCGACCTGGCGAGCCGCTTCAACACACGCATCGAGCTGCGCCAGATGGGAGCCCGCGACGAAGCGCGCCTGCGCGGCGGCATCGGCCGATGCGGGATCGAGATCTGCTGCCATCGCTTCCTCCGCGACCCGAAGCCGGTTCCGATGGAGCTCGCCTACGACCAGGAGTTGTTCGTCTCCCCGGAGCGGATCACCGGAGCGTGCGGGCGGCTGATGTGCTGCCTCGCCTACGAGCACGAGGCCTACCTCGCCGAGCTCGCCCTCTTGCCGAAGCTCGGCGCCCAGGTCGCGATCGGCGAGAAGCAGGGCAAAGTGATCTCCCACAGCATCTTCCGACAGACGGTGACGATCCTGACCGAGGATCGGGAGCGGATCGAGGCTACGGTCGACGAGATCGAGGTCTTGCAGCCGGGGAAGAAGCGGAAGCGGTGAGTTTTCCGCCGCCGGCTTCGACCTCCGCGAGCTCGGCTGGCGACAAGAGCGCGCGAACCCGTACCCCCTCGTCGGTGTACTCGAGCGAGCGGACCCGCCGCGGGTCGCGGAGGCTCCCGAACCGCCCGAGCGTCGCATACGGGACGAGGAGTTCGACCTCCCGATCCCCCGGGCAGACGACCTCCGAGATCGCGACGAGCAGCCGATCGATGTGAGCACCGTCGCGTGCCGAGATCCGCACGCCGGGAAGGTCCCGCTCGGCATCCTCGGGGCAAAGGTCGGTTTTGTTCAGCGCGTTCAGGATCGGCGGTCGAGCGTCGCCGTCGCGGAAGACCTCACGCTCCAGGGTATCGAGGACAGAGCGGAAGTCCTCGTTCCACGACGGTCGAGCGATGTCGACAACGTGAAGGACGAGGTCCGCGTAGCGAACCGCCTCGAGGGTCGCCGCGAACGCCGGAATAAGATGGTGGGGAAGGTTCCGGATGAATCCCACCGTGTCGGTGAACAGCGCTTCGCGGCCTTCGGGGAGCGGGCCCCGTCGGACCATCGTATCGAGCGTCGCGAACAGCTTGTCCTCGACGAAGCTGTCCGCGCTCGTCAGCCGATTGAGCAGCGTCGACTTCCCGCTGTTCGTGTACCCGACGAGGGCGACCTGCGGGAGGTCGCTCTTGCCTCGCAGCTTTCGACGGACAGCGCGCTCCTCGGCCGCGTTCCGCAGGCGCTTCTCGATCGCGTGAATCCGTCGCGTGATCTTGTTGCGGTCCATCTCAAGCTGCGTCTCGCCCGGGCCGCGGGTGCCGATTCCGCCCCCCGTCTGCGTCAGCGCGGCTCCCCATCCGCGCAACCGAGGGAGCCCGTACCGAAGCTGCGCAAGCTCAACCTCTAGCTTCGCCTCCTTCGTGGCGGCGCGCTGGGCGAAGATGTCCATGATGAGCTGGGTGCGGTCGATGACCTTGCGGCCGAGCGCATCCTCGAGGTTGCGCGTTTGGCTCGCGCGAAGCTCATCGTTGAAGATGACTGTGTCGGCGCCGAGTTCGTCGCACGCCGCCAGGACCTCCTCCAGCTTGCCCTTGCCGATGAAGGTCGCCGGATCCGGCCGCATCCGTTTCTGCACCAAGGTCGCGAGCGTGGCAACTCCGGCCGTGTCGGCCAGGGACTGAAGTTCGTCGAACAGGCCCTCGCCGGCGTGTCCACGATCGATGCCGACGAGCACAGCGCGCTCGTTTCCATACACCCGCGCTCGCGTGCCGAGACGATCCTCGACGAGCGGACGTCGTTCTCCATTAGATGCTGTGTCGCTCAATCGTCGCCCCCAGGAGCTGCAGTTTCTCCGTCAGCCGTTCGTACCCACGATCGATCTGCTCGAGCCCGGTGAGCGTCGTCGTTCCCTCCGCGGCGAGCGCCGCGACGACCAGGGCGGCCCCGGCGCGAATGTCGGGCGCCTCCACGGCGCACGCTCGCAGCCGATCCACCCCGCGGATCGTCACGGTCCTGCCCTCGACCGACATCTGCGCCCCCATCGCACGAAGCGGCACGGCGTATGTGAATCGGCTCTCGAAGACGGTCTCCGTCACTCGGCTCGTCCCTTCCGCCAGGGTCAGCAGCGCGGCGAACGGCGGATGAAGGTCGGTCGGGAACCCCGGGTGCGGCGCCGTTTCGATCGCCGCGGCTCGAAGGGGGCCGCCGGCCGAGACGGTGACGCTGTCTCGCTCCTCCCGCACGTCGACACCCGCCGACCGTAGGGCGTCCACCAGCGGGCGCAGGTGCTCCGGGTCCACGTCATCGACCGTCGCCTCGCCGCGGGCGATCGCCGCCGCGAGGAGCATCGTCCCCGCCTCCAGGCGATCCGGGATCAGGGTGTGCTCCGCGGCCCCAACCCGCGACCCCGCGACGCGAATCGTTCGTTCGTCCACCTCGATCTCGGCCCCCATCGAGCGGAGGAGATCCACGAGGTCCAGCACCTCGGGCTCGACGGAGGCATTCGCGATCTCCGTCGCCCCGTCCGCAAGGGTCGCCGTCATCATCAGGTGTTCCGTAGCTCCGACCGACGGGAACCCAAGCTCGATCCGCGCGCCGCGCAGACGGTCCGCCGACACGTCGACGACTCCGTCGTGCTCCTCGATGTGCGCCCCGAGGGCTTCGAGCCCCCGCAGGTGAAGGTCGACGGGACGCGCGCCAATGACGCACCCTCCCGGCAGCGGGACGCGCGCCCGACCGAGGCGCGCAACGAGTGGCCCCAGGACGAGGAATGAGGCCCTCATCTTGCGGACGGAGTACGGATTCGCCTCTCCGGACAGTGGGCCGTCCCCCGAGATGACGACGCCCCCTTCATTGCGCACGACGCGCTTCCCGAGAGCGCCGAGCGTGTAGAGGATCGTGCTGACGTCGCGAAGCTGCGGAACGCGCCGAAGGATGATCGGCTCGTCCGTCAGGAGTGCGGCGACGCACGCTGGAAGCGCCGAGTTCTTCGCGCCTTCGATCGCGATGTGCCCCGACAGGCGCCGCCCACCCTCAATGATCAGCGCGTCCAACCACAATCACCTACCCGGTCTGCCGAGGGTAACGGATCGATCTTCGCTTCGCGATCCCCATGGGCTATCGCCGGGAGGACGTAGCGCACCGTTCGGAACCCACCCCTGCGTCCCCGGGGCGCGCTACGGGAGGTAACGGAGCGGGTCGACCGGGACTTCGCCCCTCCGCAGCTCGAAGTGAAGGTGCGGCCCCGAGGAGATTCCCGTGTTCCCCGACATCGCCACACGTTGGCCGGCCTCGACGTACTGGCCGACGTAGACGAGAGAGCTGCTCAGGTGGCCGTACATCGAGTACCAGGTGTCCGCGTGCTCGATGATCAGGAGGTTCCCGTACCCCGGCTGTTCGCCGTAGTAGTAGACCTCGCCTCCGGCGGAGGCTCGCACCACCGTGCCCTCGGGGACGTTGAGGTCGATCCCATCGTGGTGCTGTCGTGTCCCCAGGACCTCATGCACGCGCCACCCGAACGTCGACACGACATCGGCTTCGACGGGCCAGATGTAGTCCGACGCAGTCCCCTTCGACAGGTCGTCCACGGTGTCCCACAGTGCCGACGTGCCTCCGGGGATGATGATCCGGCTGCCGGCGTAGATCGTCGACGCGGTCGAGAGCCCGTTGGCCGACGCCAACGTCTGGACGGGCACGGCATACGTCAGCGAGATGTCGGTGAGCGTCTGACCGGCCTTGATCGTGTGGATCACGCCGGCGCGCGACGCGTACACCACCTGCCCCGCCGCGAGCGCCTGGTTCTCGTGCAGGCGGTTGCTCGCGCGCAGAACGCGGACGCTGACGCCGAGCGCGCTGGCGACGGTCGACAGGGTGTCGCTCGTCTTCACGGTGTAGGAGACGATCGCACCGGCCGAGGTCGACGGCGCCGTCGTCGCGGGTTTGGTCGTCGTCGTGCTCGCGGGTGCACTGGCCGCTGGAGCCGTAGCCGCGGGCTTCGTCGCCGCGGACCCGCCGGGAGAGAGGATCTGGTTGACCGCCGAATCGACGCTTGTCGGCGCCGGAGTGGCGATCGCCGCGGCCGCTTGGTCGCTCGGGTTCTCCGAGAGGACCGAGAGCTCGCCCTCCGATTGCCGGGCGCACCCGGAGCGCAGGAGAAGCGGGATGACGATGCAGGCGGCAAGGACGAGAAGCGCGATCAGAACCCGATCCTTGCGGATCGGCTTCGCGGACGAGTATCCGTACCTGGGCCGGCTAGTCACCTTTCATCAGCTCGAGGAACTGCTCGTTGTCCCTCGTCGCCTCCATCTTCGCCTTGATAAACTGCATCGCTGCCTGCAGGTCGTTCAACTCGCTAATCATCTTACGGAGAATCCACACGCGCTTCAATTCCTTCTCGCCGAGAAGCAGCTCCTCTTTGCGCGTGCCGCTCTGCTCGATGTCGATCGCCGGGAAGATGCGGCGGTTCTGGAGGTCGCGGTTCAGAACCAGCTCCATGTTGCCGGTTCCCTTGAACTCCTCGAACACAACCTGGTCGAGCTTGCTCCCCGTGTCGACAAGGGCGGTGGCGATGATCGTCAGGCTCCCTCCCTCCTCGATGTTCCGCGCCGCGCCGAAGAACTCCTTCGGCTTGTACAGCGCCGTCGGATCCATGCCGCCCGACAGGAGCTTCCCGGACGCCGGGATCGAGAGGTTGTAGGCTCGCGCGAGCCGCGTGATCGAGTCCATCAGGATGACGACGTCGTGCCCGAGCTCGACGAGGCGCTTCGCGCGGTCCGTGACCAGCTCGGCGATCCGCGTGTGGTGCTTCGGCTCCTGGTCGAACGTCGCGGCGACGACCTCGCCGTTCTTGATCGACCGGGTGAAATCGGTGACCTCCTCAGGACGCTCGTCGACGAGGAGGACGAACAGCTTGATGTCGGGGTAGTTCGCGTTGATCCCGTTCGCGATCTTCTTCAGGAGCGTCGTCTTTCCCGCCTTCGGGGGAGACACGATCAGTCCGCGCTGACCCTTCCCGATCGGACAGAACAGGTCGATGATCCGGGTCGAGATCTCCTCCGGGTCGTGCTCCAGCCTGAGATGCTGGTTCGGGTGGAGCGGCGTCAGCTCCTGGAAGTTCACCCGGCGCCGCGACTCCTCGGGGTCGCGCCCGTTGACGGCGTCCGCCTTCAGCAGCGCGAAGTAGCGCTCGTTGTTCTTGGGTCCACGGATCGGGCCGGAGACGAGGTCGCCGTCCCGCAACGCGAAGCGCTTGATCTGGGACGGAGATACGTAGATGTCTGCCTTCCCGGGAAGGCAGCTGTCGCTTCGCAGGAAGCCGTACCCGTCTGGGTGAAGCTCCAGGATGCCGTCGACGAACTGGAGATCCTTGTTCCGCGCGAGGTGCGCCATCAGCATGCGCAGAAGGTCGTCCTTCCCGATCTGCCTGGAGTTCTTGATCTCAATCGTGTCGGCGAACTGCTCGAGTTCGTCGATCGTCTTGCGGCGCAGTTCTCGGATTTCCATTCCCACTCACCTCGAATGTGTGATCTTCCCTAACGTCGCGTCGAGGGACGGCGCGGCTCCGGCGAGATCCTCGCCCTCTAGGCGCTCCCGCCGGCCGATCGGTCCTCGAGCTTGCCCACCCGTGTCGCGTGGCGTCCGCCCTCGAACGGCGCGGCCAGCCACGCGCGCACGATGTGCTCCGCGAGTCCCATCCCGAGGACGCGGGCGCCGAGGCAAAGCACGTTGGCGTCGTTATGCCGGCGACTCATCTCCGCCGAGTACGAGTCTGTGCACGTCGCGGCGCGGATCCCCGGGAACTTCCCGGCCGCCATCGCCATCCCGATGCCGGTTCCGCAAATCAGGATCCCTCGCTCTGCGTCGCCGCGCCGGATCAGCTTCGTGACGGCGCGCGCGACATCCGGGTAGTCCACGGGATCCGCCGAGTGAGCCCCGACGTCGGTCACGACGTACTCCCCCAGCACGTGGGCCACGAGATGGGCCTTCAGCTCTACCCCGGTGTGATCCGACCCGATCGCGATCCTCATCTAGAGCCTCTTGAATAACCACTTGATCATGTCGCCGTACATGCGAAGTCGGTCGAGAGACCCCTTCGCGAACCCCCGCTTCTGCTCCTTGAGGACGTGCGTGACCCCATCGAGCTTGACGTACTCCTTGCACCACCCTTCCTTCGCGGCCAGCTTGGACAGGGCGATCTCGATGCCGAAGTTCATGTCCTGCACGTTCTCCTTGGCGCGCTCCCAGAGGCGGCGAGGGAGAATCCGCTGCCCGGATGCGTACGGGTTGATCTTCTGTGCCAGGTCTGTGTTCTTCCGACCGTCGGCGAAGATCCCCACCACCATGTCGAGCCCGCGCTCCGTGTACGTCTGGATAAGCCGGTCGACGTGCTCCGTGCGCAGGCCCACGAGGTCCGCGTCGAGGAACAGGAACACGTCGTGCTTCGCCGCCGAGACTCCGGCGTCGAGCGCCGCCGCCTTCCCGCGATTCTCAGGCAGCCGGACAACACGGACGGGGAAGCCACCCGCTTCCTCGGCCGTTCGATCCTCCGAGCCATCGTCCACGACGATGACCTCGGCAATCAAACGACTCCGGAGAACGGGCTCGAGCACCGCCCCGATCCGGCCGGCCTCGTTGTACGCAGGCACCACCACGGAAATGCTCATCGATTCTTGAGTTATGTAAGTGGATGTGGATGTTGACCCGTTGGTTGAGGCCATTCTATCGGCTCGTCCGTCGCGTGTCAATGCGCCGGAGAAGTCCCCTCCTCATGTTCGAGGCCTTCGAACCATGCCACCGCCGTCCGCACGAGGCGTTCGGCGGTCTCGACTTCTTCCACGGCGACCGGCAGCGCTTCGGCAAACCTCCTTCCGTACCCCTTAGTACGGATTCGGTCGTCCGTCACGACCACGACGCCGTGATCGCTCTGGGTTCGGATCAGGCGCCCGACCCCCTGCCGCAGTCGCAAGACCGCCTGCGGCAAGGCCAGCTCGAGGAACGGGTCACGCCCCATCCGCTCGTACCGCTCGGAGAGCGCCTCAAACACCGGATCGCTGGGCACGGCAAACGGGAGACGGGTGACCACGAGAACTTCCAGCTCCTCGCCCGGAAGATCGACGCCCTCCCAGAAGCTGTCGGTCCCGAGGAGCAGCGCCCCATCCCGGCCGCGCCGGAACCGCTCCACCAGGCTCGTCCGCGAGCCATCGACCCCCTGAGCGAGAAGCGGGACAGCACCCACGAGGCGCTCTCGTACCCGTTGGAGGAGGTCATACGACGTAAACAGGACGAGGCCGTTTCGATGCAGCGCGCGGTGCAGGTCCGCGAGAAGGTTGGCCAGCGCCTCGGCGTACGTCTCGACGTCGCCGAGGACGGTGGGGAAGCGCCCGGGCACGAGAATCTTCATCCGGCCCTCGTAGAAGAAGGGGTTCTCCGCCACCATCCCGTCGACGTCCGAGAACGCACTCTCGAGGCCGAGGGCGCGGTAGATGTAGGCGAAATCGCCCCGAAGCGACAGCGTGGCCGACGTCAGCACGGCGGCCTCGAGGCCTGCGAAGAGCCGCTCCGTGAGGATGGGGGCCACGTCGAGAGGCGTCACATGCAGGCCGAGCCGCCCCTCCTCGCGCTCGTACCAATGGACTGAGTTCTCGGCCGGCTCTCCGCCGAGCAGCTGCGCGGCGCGCTCGAGCTCGCTCAGCGCGGCAAGGCTGCCCTCGCCCTCCCGCGCCAGATCGGACTCCTCGCGCACCCGCTCGACCAGCGCCTCGACATTCACGCCCAGCCCGCGGACCGCCGCGCGGAACCCTTCTATGGCTCCACGCGCCGCCGACAGGTCAGGCAGCCGGCCGCGCCGCTCCTCGCGGAGCACCGACTCCACCGTGCGGAAGAGCCGCGCCGCCTGGCCGGGGAGCGCCGCCGCAGCGTCCACCGCGCGAAGCGACTCCTCATCCTCCGGCGCGAGCGGGAGTCGCCCCACCCAACCCCCGCGGCGGTTGCGCGGCGGCGCCAGCTGGTCGACGACGCGCTCGACCATCCCCTGCGACAGGCTTGCCGTGAACGCGGCTCGCGCCACGGCTTCGAACGCGTGAGCCTCGTCGATGACGAGGTGGCTGTACTTCCCGAGCACGACGCCGTCGGCCGCTGCATCCGCGAGGAGAAGAGAGTGGTTGACGACCACCAGGTCCGCCTTCCGCGCCCGCCGACGCGCCTGGATCGAGAAGCAGCCGTCCATGTGAGGGCAGAAGGCGCCAACGCAGTGGTGAGGCGAGTCGTACAGGCGGCTCCACAGCTCCTGCGCGCCGGCGTCGGCGAGGAACGCGCAGTTCTCTTCAATGTCCCCCGTCTCGGTGTCAGAGAGCCATCGCACGAGCGGAGCCAGCAACGCGAGCCTGTCGCGCTCCAACCCGTTCACGAGCTCCTGCAACAGGATCTCCCACCGCCGAAGACACAGGTAGTTCTCACGCCCCTTGAGCATCGCCACCGACAACTCAGGGGCGATCCGCTCCGTCAGGAACGGGATGTCTTTGCGAAAGAGCTGCTCCTGAAGCTGCTTCGTCCGCGTGCAGATCACGATCCGCGACGTCTTGTCCGCCCGGAGTTTCAGGATCGCCGGCACGAGGTAGGCGAACGTCTTCCCCGTCCCCGGCCCCGCCTCGACGGACAGCGCACCCCCTTCGTCCAGGACCGCCTCGACCCGGTGCGCCATCGACAGCTGCCCCGCCCGGACCTCGTACCGCGGGAGGAACGTCGCGACCACGCCACCGGGACCGAGCACCCCGTCGACGTCGGCCGCGGGGACGGCACGCGGCCCGAACGGAGCGGAGACCTCCTCCGGCTCGCGAGGAGGAGCCGAGACCGGAAGAAGCTGCACGAGAAGACGCGCCAGCGGTGGAGGCAGAAGCTCGGCAAGCAGGGCCACGACATCGCGGTCGAGCTCCGTGACCTCTTCGAGGGTCCGAACGAAGATCCGCCCGACGCGCTCGGCGGACGTCGCCGTCGGGAGCTGCAGGTGCGAAGCCATGGCCTCGGGACGGTGGTCGGCCGCGCAGGGGAAGATGGCGCGGACCAACGGAGCGATGTCGAGGGCGTTCGCCCCTCCCTCGTCGTACACGACTCTCGCGAGTGGATGGGATCCGTCAAGCGGCGCCGAGAGTTGCGGGACTCCATCGACGAACAGCGCGGCCCGGCCGTCGGCGACGGAGATGAACCGTTCCCACCCGAGCGACTTCCACGGAATGCCCATCCACTAGAGGAAGTGCCGCAGAAGATCGATCCGGCGAACGCGGCCGACCAGGCGACCCGCCGCGTCGACGACCGGGACGCTCATCACGTCCTTGCGGATGATCAGGTCCGCAGCGTGAAGATCGTCCTCGTCCTCGCGCACGGAGAAGACTTCCTTGCGCATGTACTTGGAGATTGGATCGCCGGCGATCTTCGTCAGCTTCTTCGACAGCTGGTTCAGGTCGGGGAGGAAGGACGCGCTGTGGAGCAGCTCGAAGTACCCGGGAAGCGCGGCGCGGATCAGGTCCTTCTCCGAGATGAAGCCAATCAGTCGGCCGTCGTCGTCGACGACCGGCATCCCAGGCATCTCGGCGTTGTCGAGGATGAAAATCAGCTCCCGCACAGGAACGTCGCTCTCCACCGCCGTCAGGTCCTTCGTCATGATCTCCCGGACGTTCACGCGCCCTCCTCACGAGATGCGGTCTACCGTCACTTGCTTCATCTTGGCTTCGATCCGTCCCCGATCGCCGCGAATCTTGCCCTCCGACTCGGCCGTCACCATTCCGGCCGCGAGCCCGAACCTCAGGGCGCTCTCCATCGACTCGCCGTGTGCCAGCCCGAAGAGGGTCCCCGCAAGAAACGCGTCGTCCGCACCGACCAGGTTCTTGAGATCCGAGACGGGAACGGAGGATCGGATCTCCCACGCCGCATCCCGCGACACGATCACATCGCCCGTGACCTCGTGGGAGACGATCACGATCTCCGCTTGCCCCCGGTTGACGATGTGCCGGCCCGCCGCGACGATCGCGTCCCGGGTCGCGAGGCTCTTTCCCCCGAGCAGCCGCTCCTCCCGGGTGTCGGGCTTGACGATGAACGGCCCCGCCTCGAGGCCCCGCTCGAGCGCGTCGCCTCCCGCGCTCAGCACCACCTTCACCCCGGCCTCACGGGCCATCGTTGCGAGATCGCGGTAGAGGCTCGCGTCGACCCCGGGCGGAAGGCTTCCGGCGAGCACGACCCACGACGCCGACGACAGCATCCTGCGATACCGCCGCACGAAGCGCTTCACGTCGTCCCCGTCCACGGTCGGCCCCGGCTCGCCAAGGAAAATCAGGATGCGCGACTGCCCTTCCTCGAGGACCACGGCGTTGGTTCGCGTTTCCCCGCGCGTCCAGACGAAGTTCGTCGTGACGCCCTTGTCCCGGAGGTCTCGCGCCACAACGTGCCCGGCGAATCCGCCGATGAACCCCATCGCCACGTTCTCCATGCCAAGCTGGGAGAGGAAGACCGACATGTTGACGCCCTTCCCGCCCGCCGAGGTCGAGCTTCGCGTCGCCCGGGTGAGGAACTCCTCCTCGACGACGCGCCCAACCCGGAGGCTGTCGACCCAGTAGATCTTGTCCACCGCAGGGTTCAGGGTGACCGTGACGATCATGACACCGCTCCTTCCGGCACGAGGGCGACCCCGACCAGCGCCGCCGCCGCCGCGCGTTCTACGCACACCGGGACGAGTTCGCCGACCTCGACCGCACCGTGGACGACGACCGTCCGGTGGTCGTCGGCGCGGCCGTAGTGAACTCGGTCCCGCGTCTCTCCTTCAATGAGAACCGCCAGCGTCTCCCCGACGAACCGCTGGTTCTCCTCGAGCGCGATTCGGCGCTGCGCTGCGAGAAGTCGCTCGAGGCGTTCTTCCTTCGCCGCCGACGCCACATCATCCACCGACTCCGCAGCGCGCGTCAACGGCCGCGGCGAGTACTTGGCCGCGTAGATCGAACCGAAGCGTACCTCCTCGGCCAGCGCCAGCGTATCCTGGAACTCCGCCTCCGACTCGCCCGGAAACCCGACGATCAGGTCCGTGGTGACGTTGAGGCGAGGGATCGCGCGCCGCGCGCCTTCGACAAGCTCCCGGTACATCGCTCGCGTGTACCCGCGGTTCATCGCCGCCAGAACGCGGTCGCTCCCCGATTGGCACGCGAGGTGGAGGTGTCGGCAGACGTGAGGCTCGCCCGCCATGATCCCGATGACGTCGTCCGTCAGGTCGCGAGGGTGAGAACTCGTGAACCGGACCCGGTCGATTCCCGTGCGGGCGACCCGCCGGAGCAGCTCGGCAAAGGTGCCGTACGACGGGCGATCCCGCCCGTAGGAATTCACGTTCTGGCCGAGAAGAACCACTTCCCGATACCCGTCATCGACGGCTCGGCGGACCTCGTCGACGACCCGCTCCGGGTCGCGACTGCGCATCGGTCCCCGCGCATAGGGCACGATGCAGTACGAGCAGAAGTTCGAGCAGCCCTCGGTGATGGTCACCATCGCCGATACCGACGAGCTGCGGACGAACACGGACTCCTCGTCGTCCTCCTCGCCGTCGACGGCGGTGAGGCGCTCCCCCGCGGCGGCGACCCGATCGACGAGCGCCGGAAGCGACGCGTGTCCGCGCGTCCCGAAGACGAAGTCCACCGCCGCGCTCCGCGTCAGGATCTTGGAGCCGTGGATCTGACCGAAGCAGCCGCCGACGCCGAGGAGAACCGGACGCCGCCTCTTCTCCTCAGCGACCGCGCCCAGCCGGCCAAGCAGCTTCTCCTCGGCCTTCTGCCGGACCATGCACCCGTTGAACAGGACGACGTCGGCACGGTCGAGGCGATCGACGATTTCGTGCCCCGCCCGGCGCATCGCACCCGCCAACCCCTCCGACTGGTGGAGGTTCATCTGGCAGCCCCACGTCTCGATGTAGATCCGCTTGCGCATCTCCGCGATCGGCCAACTATATCCAAAACCGCGAAACCCGATCCAACCCTCTGGAGAACGCGGCGGCATGCGTCGGACATCCGGCCTAGCTCGGCGGTGTTCCGGTCCGGTAAGATCCGAGCGCCATGCTTCGCCGTTGCGATCGCTACGTCCTTCGGGAGGCCGTAGGTCCGTTTCTCCTTGCCCTCGCGGGACTGGTGCTGTTCATCCTCCTCAACGTCATCCTCTCCCTGTCCGACCTGATGGTCGATCGCGGCGTTAGCATGACCACGCTCCTGCGCCTTGTGCTGCTCAAGATCCCAAGCCTGCTGGTGGTCGCGGTCCCGATGAGCGCTCTGTTTGCGACCTTCCTCGGGCTCGGGCGGATGGCCCACGACCGCGAGGTGCTCGCGCTCGAGTCGCTCGGGATTCCCCTCCGACGGATCCTCCTGCCGCTTCTGCTCGCCGCGTCGTTTGTCGGGGCAGCGGACTTCGCGCTGTACAACTGGCTCGTGCCGGCCTCCGAGGCCGCGTACCAGGACGCGCTGCGGGAAGTCATCTACCGCCAAGGGACGCCTCGCATCACGCCCAACGCCTTCTTCAAGGGCCAGAATGACCAGTTCTTCTACATCCGCCGCTACGACGAGACGAGCGGCAAGCTCTACGACGTTGTGATCTACGACACGACCGGCCGCCTCTTTCCCCAGGCCGGAACGCAGGTCACGATGATCACGGCCGACGAGGGGGCGTGGACCGCGGGGGCATGGACGTTGTCCGCGGGGACGGTCTACGGGTTCGATCGCGAAGGCCAGCTTGTGTTCACAGCGACGATCGAGTCCTTGGTCATCCCCATCGAGCAGGGCGTCGCCGAGCTTGTGTCCCACTCTCGCACCCCTGCGGAGATGGGAATCGCCGAGCTTCAGAACCGCATTGCCCAGGCGCGCAAGAACGGCCAGCGGATCCACGAGTACGTCGTGGAGTCCCACCTCAAGCTGTCGCTTCCGCTCGCCACGGTGGTGTTCGTCCTTCTCGGCGGCGCCTTGTGCCTCGCGTTCCTTCCGGGCAACCGAGCCGTCGGCATCGTCCTCGGTCTCCTGTTGGTCGCCGTATTCCAGGGCTTCCTGTGGTGGACCCAGACCTTGGGCCGGCGGGGCGCGATGGACCCGGCCTGGGCGGCGTGGCTCCCCGACCTCGTGTTCGGCGCCGCGGGCGTGTACCTCTACGCTCGCGTCGATCGGCTGGCGACGCGCGACGTGCGCGGCCGATGGCGGTCGCGCCTCCCGTTCGTCGCCGCCCTCCTCGTCGTGCTGACCGTCCCACTTTGTGCCCAGGCTTCGGACGTCCCCGTTCACTTGGAGTGCGACGAGCTCGACCTCGCGGACGACGGCTCCACGCTCCACGCTCGGGGCTCCGTTCACGCGACGCTCGAGAGCTCCCGCCTCGACGCGGACGAACTCCTCGTCGAGAGGATCCAGTCCGGAAGCTGGCGGCTGTCCGCCTCGGGGTCCGTGGCGCTCGTCGTTCCGGGAGAGACGGAGCTGTGGGGCGACTCGATCGTGCTGGAGGTCGACAGCCGAGGCGGTGAGGTGTCCCCACGTCGCGCCGAGGCCGACGGCCTCTACGGACGAATGTCGTTCACGAACTCGAAGGGGGATGAGAAGGAGCTTTTTTTTCGCGCGCGTCGAGGGGAGGTCGCGTTTGACGACGCCGGCGAGGTAAGCGAACTGGTCGCCGAGCAGGCCGAGGTCACGACGTGCGATTGCTGCGGCCTGCCCCTCGACCGCCAGCCGTACAGCCTGAAGGCCAGCCGCCTCCGCCTCTACTCGGACCGTCTCCTCGTCGCCCATGGCCTGACGGCCCGAGTAGGCGCGGCGCGGGTGTTCTGGCTTCCTCTGTACGTCCAACCCCTGGAGGAGACGCTCGACTCTCCCCTCTTTCCGGCCTTCGGCTCGAGCTCGTCCCGCGGGTGGTTCGTCAAGTGGAATCTACCCTTCTTCCTGAGTGACATGATCTACGGGACCGTCCTCCTGGATTATTACAGCAAGTACAGTGAGATCGGGGTCGGCGCCACGCTGCGCTATGCGGCCGCCGGCCACGAGGGGCGAGCTTCCGCCTACATCCTTCCCGGCAAGGTCGCGGACTCCGAGGTCGACGTGAGCGTGACCGACACGGTGACGCTCGGTCCTGAATGGCAGGGGGTCGGCCGTCTGGAGTACGAGGCCGACGGGGACAACGAGGAGCTGTCGTTCTCGGCCAAGCTTCGCGGAACGCTCGCCGGCGCCGACGTCTCACTCCTCGTTTCCCGCCTCATCGAGACGACCACGACGACGACCGTCGAGGAACGGCTCCCCGAGGTGTCGTTCTCGCTCCCGCCCCGCCGCGTCGGCCCTCTCTCGCTTCGACCGACGCTCTCCGCCGGCTGGTACCGGGAGCTGGAGGAGGACGAGCTTCCCGAGGAGCGGTTTCGCCTGCGCGGCCGGGTCACGGCGACCACCGCCGCGGTAAGCCTCGCGGGGTTCCGCATCGAGCCTTCGGCTTCGTTTCAGACGTCGTGGTACGGAGCTGCTTCGGAATGGGAAGACGTCGAGAGCGTGGAAGTCGGCGCCTCGGCCGTCCGCAGCGGCCTCGAGCTAGGATGGACGAGCACCCTCGCCCGCGGATCGAGCCCGTTCGGGTTCGACGAAGCGACGACCGAACATCGCCTGACGTGGTCCGCCAAGCGCTCCGGCGCGGTGGACCTATCGGTCTCGGGGACCCTCAGCTCCGAGGACGGCCCCGGACTGGTGCGTGCCGCAGCGAGCTGGGACGACTGGGCGACGTGGAAGGTCACGGCCGATTACAGCCCCGCTCTCGCGCGCCTGTCGGCTCTGGGCATGCGCGGCACCTGGCGTGACGAGCGCCGCAAGGTGACCTGGAGGATCCCGTACGACGCCCTCGAGGGGAGGTTCTCCACCGCCTCGCTCGACGTGTCGGCCGAGTGGCAGGCCGTGTCGCTCTCCCTGGAGAGCGACTTCGACCTCAACGCCCGCGAGCTCGCCGCCTCCAACGTCACCGCCGGCCTGACGGTGGGCGAAGGCTGGGGTCTCGAGCTCGGGATCGAGTACTCCGCGGCTTCCGCCGGACTCGACGACGTGTCCTACGGGGTGTTCAAGGACGTCGCCGACTGCGTCCGCGTCGGTATCGAGCGCTCCTCGGGCGACGTCTGGCTGTACGTATCGATCCTGGCCTTTCCTGAGGCCGTGCTGCGGTACGCGCCAACGAGCGCTAGCTTCGAGATCGGGGACTGATCGGGTAGAATCCCGCCACGGCGCGACCGATGATGGGATGTCGGGTTCGCGCCACGAGGGGGGAAACCATGGATCTGTCGTTTCTGGTCTACTTGGTCATCGCCTGCATCCTGATCGGGAAACTCCTCGGAGGTTGCGGCGGTACCTGCGGCTGAACCCGACGAAGACCGATCGAGGAGCGAGGGCGGCGGAGCCATGAGAGTCGGGATCGCACAGTCTTGTCCGGCGTTCGGCGAGCGGGACCGAAACCTGCGCGACGCGCTCGACCTTCTGTCTCGGGAGGCCGCCGACCTGTGGGTGCTCCCGGAGTTCTTCGCGACCGGCTACCAGTTTGCCCGCGCTGAGGAGGTCCAAGACCTCGCGGAGCCCGTTCCCGACGGCTCGACGGTGCGCGCGCTCGAGTCGTTCTGCCGCGACCGTGGCTGCTTTGCGGTGGCCGGAGTCCCCGAACGGGTCGCTGGCGTCGTCTACAATGCGGCGGTTCTCGTCGGCCCCTGTGGATTCCTGTCCTCGTACCGCAAGATCCACCTGTTCGGGGAGGAGAAGCGCTGGTTTGCCCCGGGCAACCTGCCGTTCTGGGTTCGTGAGGTCGGCGACGCACGGGTCGGGGTCATGATCTGCTTCGACCACTTGTTTCCCGAAGCGGCGCGCTCCCTGGCGCTGCTCGGCGCCGACATCCTCGCGCATCCGTCGAACCTCGTCCTTCCCGACCTCGCGCAGCGGACGATGACCGTCCGAGCCCTGGAGAACGGCGTGTTCACGGCGACGGCCAACCGCGTGGGCGAGGAGTCCCGCGCCGGGAAGACCCTCCACTACACGGGACAGAGCCAGATCATCGCTCCGGACGGCTCGGTGCTCGTCCGTCTTTCGCCCGACCGCGTCGAGGTGGCCGTCGTCGACGTGGATCCAGCGAAGGCCCGCGACAAGAAGTTGACCTCTCGGAACGACAAGCTCGGCGATCGTCGCCCGGAGTTCTACCGAACCTAGGAGACGAAGCTCGATCGCGGTTCTCGGAAAGGGGGACGTCATGATCGAGGTCGGAGGTTCGAGAGAGCAGACGTGGATCGTCGAACGCGGCCACCTGGCGAGCGCGTTCGGAAGCGGACTGGTCGACGTCCTCGCCACGCCCGTGCTCGTCGGCTTCTGCGAGGAATGCGCGCGACGACTGGTGGAGCCCCACTTGACGACAGGCCAGAAGACCGTAGGGGCCTCGATCAGCCTCGACCACCTTGCGGCGACGCCTCCCGGGATGACGGTGACCGTCCGCGCGACGTTGGTCGAGGTCGAAGGCCGGCGTCTCACCTTCGAGATCGAGGCCCGCGACGAGGTGGAACCCGTCGCACAGGCCCGCCACGTTCGCTACGTCATCGACGCGACGCGGTTCGAAGCCCGCGTCGC
>CAZWQN010000018.1:0-22327 GCA_964635895.1 uncultured Thermotogae bacterium
CCCCTACGCGGTGGCTTCCCGTTCCACGGCGGCGAAGAAGACTTCTTCGAGGTCGCTGCTTCCGTACTGCGCCGCCAGTTCGGCCTGCGTGCCGAGCGCGTGGAGCCGTCCGCGGTAGAGGATGGCGACGCGATCGCACAGCTTCTCCGCCTCCCGCATGATGTGCGTCGACACGAGGATCGTGCGCCCCTGCTCGCGGAACAGCTTGATCGTCTCGACCACGGTCCGCGCGGCCATCACGTCGAGGCCGAACGTCGGCTCGTCGAGGATCAGGACCGGCGGATCGTGGACGATGCTCCGCGCCAGCGACAGCTTCTGCTTCTCCCCCGTGGAGAAGGTGCCCACCCGGCGGTCGGCGAGTGACTCCATCGCCAGCGTCTCGAAGATCTCCTTCGTCCGCTTGGCGATCTCGTCGTTCGAGAGACCGCTGATGCTGCCGAAGAAGCGAAGGGTCTCGCGGGCGGAGAAGCGGTCGTACAATCCGGTCTCGGTCGCAAGGAAACCGATCTTCTCCCGCACGCGGTCGGGGTCGCTTCGCGTGTCGAAGCCGGCGACCGTCGCCGTCCCCGAGGTGGGGGTCAGGATCGTCGCCAGCATCCGCAGGATCGTCGTCTTCCCCGCGCCGTTCGGACCAAGGAGCCCGAACACCTCCCCCGCGGGGCAAGAGAACGAGACGTCGTCCGCCGCGCGCACCTCTCCCCGGCGAGTCCGGAAGAGCTTCGTCAGATGGCTCGCCACGACGAGCGCGTCGCTCACAGCGTTTCCATTCCGACCGCCGCCTGCAGGACGTCGGGGATACGAATCCGTCCGTCGGCCGTCTGGTTGTTCTCGAGGATCGCCGCCACGAGGCGCGACGTCGCCAACCCGGAGCCATTCAGAGTGTGGACAAACGTCGGCTTCTCCGTCGCGCTCGGGCGGTAGCGGATGTTCCCGCGGCGCGCCTGGAACGCTTCGCAGTTCGAGCAGGACGAGACCTCGTAGTAGCGACCCTGCCCCGGCAGGTAGACCTCGAGGTCGACGGTCTTCGACGCCTGCTGGGCCATGTCCTGGGTGGGCAAGAGCGCCACGCGGTAGTGGATGCCGAGCGCCTGCAGCACCGATTCGGCATCGGCGATCAGTGCGTCCAGCTCGTCGTAGGAGGACTCCGGCGTGGTGAACTTGAACAGCTCGACTTTGTTGAACTGGTGGACTCGGATCAGACCGCGCTCCTCTTCGCCGTAGCTCCCCGCCTCGCGGCGGAAGCACGGTGTGTACGCCACGTACTTCTTCGGAAGCTCCGCCGCAGCGAGGGTCTCCCCTCGGTGCAGGTTCACAAGGAGGCTCTCCGCGGTCGGGTTGAGGAAGAGCCCGTCCTTCTCGATGTGGTAGATCTCGTCCGCGAACTTCGGGAGCTGGGACGAGACGAAGAAGCTCTCCTCGTTCGCCACGAACGGAGGGAGCACGGGCGTGTACCCGCGGCGCGCGTGGTGTCCCAGCATGAACTGGATGAGCGCGATTTCGAGCAGCGCCGCCGCTCCGACGTACATCGGGAACCGGGCCCCGGCAATGGCCGCGGCGCGCTTGAAGTCGAGAAGCCCCTTCTCTTCTGCGATGTCTAGGTGGTGTCGGACGGTGAATCCGGGCTTCGGCGGCTCTCCGTACGTCCGGAGGATGGCCTTCGCGTCTTTTGCGCCCACCGGAACGGAGACGTGGGGAACGTTTGGCAGCCGCTGCACGATCGCGTCGATCTCCTCATCGACGCCGCGCAGCTCCCCGTCAAGGTCGGAGATCCGCCCCGAAACCTGCGACAGCCGCGCGAGGAGGTCGTCGGCGTTCTCCGCCGCCTTCTTCCTCCGCGCCACCTCCAGCGAACCTCGGTTACGCTCGGCCTTCAGCTCCTCCACTTCGCCGATCAGACCTCGCCGACGTTCGTCGAGACGAAGGATCGGGCCGAGGTCGATCGACGCGTCGCGCGTCCTCAGCCGCTCCTCCAGCTCTCGCGGCTTCTCGCGAAGCTCCCGGACATCCAGCATGGCTCCGTCCTCCGTTTCGGAAGCGATTCTAGAAGACACAAGGGTTTTCGGCAACACACGGCCCTGTTTTCCCATCCCCACAGGGTTTCGCCGAATGGAAGCCCACGGTATAATGACCGGCGCTTCGATCCAGAACCAGATGTGCTTCTCGGCCGAGCGAGGAGGAACCTCGGATGCACGTGCTTTTGTACTCGAAAGCCCTGTACTCGACCTGGCTGTACTACAGCCCGGACCGCCTGTTGTTCGACGCGGGCGAGGGCGCGAGCTCGGTTCTCGGCAACAAGGCGTTCGCCGTCCGACGCGTCTTCCTGTCCCACGGGCACGCCGATCACATCGCGGGTCTCGTCGGGCTGGTGAACATCCGCAACAACGCGATGGGAGACAAGGAGAAGGAGCTGTCGATCTACTACCCGAAGGGCAATTACCTGGTGACGGAGATGATGGCGTTCCTCGCGCGCACCAATCGACATCTCTCCTATCCTCTCGAGTGGATCCCGCTCGATGTCGGCGACCGGGTGGAGTTGTCTGGAGGGCAGGCCCCGCGGTACGTCGAGGCGTTCCCCACCGTGCACGTCCACAACGAGAAGTCGCTCGGCTACAACGTGGTGGAGACCCGCCACCGCCTTCGGCAGGATCTCACCGGCGCCTCGCAGGCGGAGATCATGGCCCGCGTGAAGGCGGAGGGGAGGGGCGCCGTGAACGAGCACTACGATCAGAAGCTCTTCTCCTACGGGGGCGACTCGGTGGCTCTTCGGCCGGCCTACGTGGCCGACACCGAGGTCCTCTGCCACGACACGACGTTCCTCGACGAGGCCGACCGTAAGGAGTACAAGCACGCGACGCTCGCCGAGGCGATCCAGGTCGCGCGCGAGGCGCGAGTCAAGAGAGAACTGGTCTGCTTCCACATCTCCAGCCGCTACAAGGCGAAGCTGCGCGAGATCGAGCGTTCCGGCGGACACTACGAAGGTCTCGACTGCCGCGTCACCCTCGTGCCGCCGGGCCGCATCACCCTCATCGACTAGCCCGGACCCCGGGCCGCATCGTTCTCACCGACTGGCCCGGACCCCGGGACGCGTCACCCTCATCGACCAACCCGGGCGCTGCGAATGCGTTGGAGCCCCGGCTTCCGATTCGGTACTATCCCTCGCGGTCCTCTGGGGACCCCAGGAGGAGTCATGGTCGAACGCCGGTTCACTCGAATTCTGACCGATCTTCCCGGCCCGAAGTCGGCCGCCGTGTTCGCGGACAAGGCGCGCTACGTTGCGGCGCCCCTCGATACGTACGCCCCGTTCATCATCAAAGAGAGCGAAGGCGCGCTGATCGAGGACCTCGACGGCAACCGCTTCATCGACTTCTCGGGGGGGTGGGGCTGCCTCGCGGTCGGGCAACGAAACCAGCGAATCGTCGCCGCCCTGCGCGACCAGCTCGACCACTTCCTCCACACCGACTTCACCGCGGTCCCGTACGCGCCTCTCGTCGACCTCGCCCACATGCTCTGCGAGCGGACCGCCATCGACGGCGAGAAGAAGGCCGCCTTCTTCAACAGCGGCGCCGAGGCGGTCGAGAACGCCGTGAAGATCGCCCGCGCGTACACGAAGCGGAAGGCCACCCTCGTGTTCGAGAACGCGTTTCACGGTCGAACCCTGCTCACGATGACCATGACCCACAAGGCCCGCCCGTACAAGACGGGCTTCGGCCCGTTCGCGTCGGACGTGTACCGCCTCCCGTACCCGTACGAGTACCGGAAGAAGGTCACGGCGGAGGAGATCGAGACGTCGCTCCTGTCGCTCGTCGATCCTTCCGACGTCGCGGTCATGGTCGTAGAACCCGTGGTCGGCGAGGGCGGCTTCCTTGTCCCGCCGACGTGGTTCCTTCCGGCGATGCGGGCTCTCGCCGACAAGTACGGGTTCGTCCTCGCGTTCGACGAAGTTCAGTCGGGGATCGGCCGGACGGGCAAGTTCTTCGCGTTCGAGCACTTCGGCGCCCAGCCGGATCTCGTGTGCGTCGCGAAGTCTCTCGCATCGGGCCTTCCCTTGTCGGGGGTCGTCGGACGCGCGGCGATCATGGACGCGCCGGTTCCAAGCGGCATCGGCGGCACCTACTCCGGGAACCCCCTCGCGTGTCGCGCGGCCATCGAGGTGCTGCGGGCGATCGACGAGGACGGTCTGCTCGATCGCGCCGTGCACGTCGGAGACCGAGTGCGGGGCGGATTCCGGCGCATCGCCGACCGCTTCGACGCCGTCGGCGACGTCCGTGGCCTCGGCGCGATGATCGCGATGGAGCTCGTCAAGAGCCGCGCCACCAAGGAGCCGGCGAAGGAGCTGACGGGCCGCATCGCCGCCCTCGCCGCGAGGTCCGGAGCCATCTTTCCCATGGCCGGACTCAGCGGCAACGTCCTCCGGGTCCTCGTCTCCCTCGTCATCACCGACGAGGAGATCGACGAAGGCATGGACATCCTCGAAGCGGCCTTCGCGACCGCGCTGAGGTAGCCGGCCGCGATATCCCGTACGCCACCACAAGTTCGCCGCAGCGGAGATCGGATGTTCGGCGACGCCGAACCGAGAGGTCGCGCTTCTGCGGATCAAGCGCGCGTTTCCGCCGACGGTCGCCGAACACGCGCTCTCTACTGCGTTACCTCAACACCGCACGCGGAAAGCCCCGAGTACACTGCGATACGGACTTGGCAACCAGCACCTTCGCTGCTATACTGAGCCCCAGACTCTCACACCAAGGGGGTACGACGTGAACAAGGCAGAGCTCGTCGAGAAGCTGGCGAAGGGGACCGGTCTCACCAAGAAGGACGCGCGTGCAGCGCTAGACGGCGTCGTGGATGTCGTCACGCAGGCGCTGTCGAGGAACGAGCCGGTCATCGTCACCGGGTTCGGCAAGTTCGAGACCCGGAAGCGCAAGGCAACGACGCGGATGAACCCGCAGACCGGGCAGCGCATCAAGACCCCGGCCAAGGTTGTTCCCGCCTTCAAGGCCGGGAAGAACCTGAAGGACATCGTCGCGAAGAAGGCCGCGGGGAGGAAGTAGCCCCAGGCTCCTGACGACCAGCCGTCGTGAGACGGCTCACAAGATGCGAGAAGGGGAGGCGAGAGCTTCCCCTTCTCTTTCCTTCCGACCAGCTCTGTCGCACCCGCGTAAGGCAAGCGAGCTCGCCTGCACTCCAGCGTATACTGACGCCACCATGGACCTCTCCGATCTCAACGAACTGCAGCGGGCGGCGGTTACCCACGAGGACGGCCCGCTCCTGGTCGTCGCTGGGGTCGGCACCGGCAAGACCACGGTGATCACTCGCCGGATCGCGTGGCTGATCTCGGAGAAACGGGCGAAGCCGGAGGAGATCCTCGCCCTCACCTTCACCGAGAAGGCGGCGGCCGAGATGGAAGAGCGGGTCGATCGCCTCGTTCCCTACGGCTACGTGGACGCGCAGATCGGGACGTTCCACGCGTTCTGCGACCGGCTCCTCCGGGAGAACGCGGTCCTCCTGGGACTCCGGCCCGACTACCGAATCCTGACCGAACCCGAGCAGGCCTTGTTCCTCAAGGAGCACCTGTTCGAGCTTCCCCTCAAGCGGTTCCGCCCCCTCGGGAACCCGTTGCAGAACCTCCGCGCACTCCTCTCCCTCTTCTCTCGCGCCAAGGACGAGGATGCCTCGGCGGACGACTACAGGGCGTTCGCCGCTCGCCTGGCCGCGCAGCCCCCACCCTCCGAGGAGGCCGCGCGGCGCCTCCACGCGGACCGGGTCGCCGATCAGACCGAGCTCGCGGAGACGTTCGCCGCGTACGATCGGCTTCTCCACGAGCGCGGGTTCGTCGACTTCGGCGACCTGATCTCCCTCGCGCTTCGTCTCTTGCGGGAGCACCCGGCGGTGCTCGAGCGTTGCCGGGAGCGATTCCGCTGCATCCTTGTCGACGAATTCCAGGACACGAACTACGCCCAGTTCGAAGTGGTGAAGCTCCTCGCCGCGCACCGAAACGTAACCGCGTGCGGCGATGACGATCAGTCGATCTACAAGTTTCGCGGGGCTGCGATCTCCAACATCCTCGGCTTCCAGACCGCATACCCCGACGGACGCCTGATCGTCCTCCAGGAGAACTACCGCTCCACCCAGGCGATCCTCGACTCCGCGTACCGTCTGATCCAGAACAACAACCCGGACCGGCTCGAGGTGCGCGCCGGAATCACCAAACGGCTCCGCTCGGCGTCCGGAACCGGACATCCGCCGCACCAACTGCACTTCGAAACGATCGACGAAGAGACCGACTTCGTCGCCGAAACGATCGCCGAGCGCCAGCGGGAGGAGCGACGCCCCTACGCCGACTTCGCCGTCCTCGTCCGAAGCAACGCGCAGGCGGTGCCGTTCCTCGGCGCGCTCAACCTGCTTCGCATCCCGTGGCGGTTCTCCGGAAGCCGCGGCCTCTACGATCAGGAGGAGATCCGCGCCACGCTCGCGTTCCTGCGCGTGCTCGCCGACCCGTACGACAACATGTCCCTCCACTACCTCGCGACGTCGCTCTTCTACGGGGTCGACGCGGAGCCCCTGGCGCGGGCCACGGCCCTCGCCGGCCGGCGGAACAAGAGTCTCCTCGAGATCCTGCGGTCGATGCGAGCGGGCCTCGAGCCCACGGAGGCCGACGCCGAGAACGCGCGGCGCGTCGCCCGCCTCGTCGACGACGTCACGGCGATGATCACCCTGTCGACCAAGGAACGAACCGGCGAGGTCCTGTTCCAGTTCTTGACGACGCAGACCGGGACGATCGAGCGGTTCTCGAACTCCAGCGAGGCTCAGGATGCTCTCCGCGTCCAGAACCTGGCGCGGCTCTTCTCCCTCGTCGAGCGGTTCAGCGAGGTGGCCCGCTACGACCGGGTCCCGTGGTTCATCGACTACCTCGATGCCCTGATCGAGGCCGGCGACAATCCCCCGGTGGGCGACGCGACGTGGGACGCGGACGCCGTGTCCGTCTTGACGATCCACCAGGCGAAAGGACTCGAGTTTCCCGTCGTCTTCCTCGTCGGCCTCATCTCCGGACGATTCCCCTCCGCCGAGCGCGCGGACCCGATCCCGCTTCCCGACGCGCTCGTCAAGGATCTTCCCGCAGGCCCGGACGTGCACAAACAGGAGGAACGCCGCCTGTTCTACGTCGGGATGACCCGCGCCAGGGAGGACCTCTACCTCACCAGCGCGGAGGACTACGGCGGCCGGCGGCCGCGCAAGCCGAGCCTGTTCGTCTCCGAGGCGCTCGATCTCGATGCCTCACAGCTCGCGCCGCGACCGCGCCAGCTCCTCACCCCGATCCTTCGCCACGAGCGCGCTCACCGCGCGGAGGAGTCCCGCGCGGCGTCGGCGCAGCCGTCCCTGGTCGACCGGGGGGCCGAGGTGCTCTCCCTGAGCTATCGTCAGGTCGACGACTACCTCACCTGCCCCCTCAAGTACCGCTACATCCACGTGCTTCGCGTGCCGGTCCGGCAACACCACTCCCTCGTGTACGGCAACGCCATCCACCAGGCGGTGCGCTTCTACAACCTCCAGCGGCACGCGGGACGAGGCGCGACGGTCGATGAGCTGCACGAGGTGTTCCGCAGCCACTGGCTTGCCGAAGGGTTCCTCACTCGCCAGCACGAAGAGCTCCGCCTTCAGCAGGGACTGGAGGCGTTGCGCTCGTTCCACGCGTTCGAAACCTCGGAGCGGTCGGTGCCCACGTATGTGGAGCGACGCTTCTCCGTTCCGACGGGGTCCGTTCACCTTGTCGGAATCTTCGACCGGATCGACATCGTGGGCGACGAGGGGCGAATCATCGACTACAAGACCTCCGCCGTCCTGACGCAGGACGAGGCGGACGAGCGCGCCGCAGACAGCCTCCAGCTGGCTCTCTACTCCCTCGCGTACGAGAAGCTGTTCGGTCGACGACCGCAGGCCGTGGAGCTCCGGTTCTTGACGCCCGTCGTCCTCGTCGGGCGGGCCGTTCCGACCCCCAAGCGGATCGCGCATGCCGAGTCCGAGATCGAGGCGACCGCGGCGGGGATCCGCGCTCGCGAGTTCCCCGGGACTCCCGCCTATCGGGCGTGCTCCTACTGCGCGTATGCGGGCATCTGCCCGTCCCGAATCGATTGACCCCGCGCCCCTAGGTTGCGGGCGCCGACAGCGCCACGATGTGGTCGGCCCACAAGGAGTCGAGATCGTAGAAGGCGCGGGCCTCGCGATCGAAGATGTGGACGACGACGTCGCCGTAGTCGAGGACGATCCACTTGCGCTCCGCCAACCCCTCGCTGTGCAGAGGATTCTCGGGGAGCTGCTCGCGCAGCGCGTTCACGAGCGCCTTCGCGTGGACCGGGTTGTCGGCTTCGGCAATGATGAAGTACGAGGCGGGCATCGAAACGTCCGCGAGGTCGACGATGACGATCTCCTCGCCCTTTTTCTCGGCAAGGATATCCGCCGCCTGCTGAACCAGCTCTCGGTCGGTCATCCCCCGAACTCCATTCCCGCCCCCACGACGAACATGAGATCAGTGCCTTGGGGGACTTGCCCCCGCAGCGCTTCGTAGTGATGTGCGAACTCCTCGGGAGACACCACCTCCGCCGCCTCGGGGAGCGCCTCGCGAAGCATCCACGCCTTCGCCTCGGCTGTCAAGACGACGATGTAGCTCGTCGCATACGAGAACGCCTCGGCATTCGCCGTCGCAGAGACCCGGAATCCGCGCGCCCGCAAGTACCCGGCGGCCCGGCTGGCCGAAAGCCGAACCCCGTTCCCGTTGAACACCGCCACCGCGACCCTCGCCGGCGTGAGAGGCTCTGCCCCGCGAACGATCGACGCCACCACCTGCTCCGTCTCCGTCACGACCGGGAGTCGCCGCACCGATCCGCCCTCGACCACCTCACGCGAGGGAAGGACCGCCGACGCCGTTTCCGGGGCCCGCGCGATCCCCGCCCACAGCTCGGCGCAGCGGCGGGGACTCAGGTTCGTCTCGAGGCCCTCCGCGACCGCGCGGACGCCACGCTGGAACGACTGGTCCGCGACGGGCTGCCCTCGAACGATCGCCTCGAACGCCTGGCGATCCCGCTCGGCCCGGATCGCGCGGGACGTTCCACAGAGGAAGACCTGCATCTCCCGAGGGGTAAGCGTGCGCTGGCCGGCGCCGATCCGGAGTTCCGCCCCGCCCGGCGCCGTCGGGTCCGCGCCCGCGACCCCGTCCGACACGGACACGTCAAAGCTCGGGAAGAGCGCAAGGAACGCCGACAGGTCCGCCTCGTCGAACACCACGTAGCGGCTCACGGGAACTCCGAGAAGGGCGCCCACGGCGCGGCAGGCGGCCGTCCATCCCCCACGGACGGCGAGGTCCCCGAGCGTGCCCGACGACCCGTCGTCCGACTTCATCCACAGGTCGGCGGGCAGGAACAGCATGCCGACTCTCCCTCGCTCGATCGTCAGGACCGACACGCTGTCAACCCCTTCGCCCCGAACCCCGCCGGAAGTCGTCGCGCACAGGACGTGAACCGTCGAACGGAGGCCGACAGCGCCGAAGGGATCGCCTGCCAGAACAAAGTGCCAGATGAGGACGCTGATTCCCAGGACCACGGTCGCGCTGGCAGCGTAGAGAATCGGTTTCCGAACCGGCCTTCCCCTCATGATTCCCCCACGGCCGAACCTACCACAGCCGTCTCGGAATGTCAATTGAAGCGGCCTTCCTCTCCCGACCCCGCCTCCGATTGACAACCCTAGCGGGCCCGATACCCTTCTGTCGATGATTCGAAGCAGTTTCCTTTCCAGCTTCTCCCGACCGCGAACCGCATCGCTGCGCTCCGCGAGGTGGCAGTCGTGAGCGATTCCACGGGCCGACCCGTCGCGCTCCTCACCTTCGGCTGTCGCGTGAACCAGTACGAGTCGGAGATGATGCGGCGCGCTCTGCTCGATCTCGGCTTGCAGATCGGAGAGGTCGGCGCGGACGTCTTCCTCCTGAACGCCTGCACAGTGACCGCCCTCGCGGAGCGGAAGGCCCGTCAGGCCGCCCGCCGGATCCGCAGCGCCCACCCCGAGGCCACGATCGTCCTGATCGGCTGTCTCGCCGACGCTGTCGAGCGCGGCTTGGCGCGCTTCGTCGAGGCGGACCTCGCGGCCGGTAACTCCTGGAAGCCGCGCGTCGGCGACGTCGTAGACGCCGCGCGAAGTGGGCGCCGTGGAGTGCTGCCCTCCGCCCCGCCGCTCCCCCTCGACGTCGAGCGCGCCGGCTGTCCGCAGGGTCGGGTCCGCGCGTACCTGAAGGTCCAGGACGGCTGCGACCACGCCTGCACCTACTGTCGGCCGGCCGCCGTCCGCGGCGCCAGCCGCAGCAAGAGCCTTGACGCCGCGTGGAAGGAGGCCGCGGCCATGGTGGCTTCCGGAGTCCCGGAGATCGTCGTCACCGGCGTCGACCTCGCCGGCTACGGGGGCACGAAAGCGGCCCTGCCGGCGCTCCTCCTTCGCTTGCTCGAGCTTCCGAACCTGCGCCGCCTACGCATCGCGTCGCTCAACGTCGATGGTCTGACCCGCCCTCTCGTGGACGCGTTCCGGCTCGACGCACGGCTTTGCCGGCACTTCCACGTCCCGGCGCAGAGCGGCGACGACGACGTCCTGGCGGCCATGAGGCGCCCCTACACGGCCGCCGGCTATCGCCGCGCGATCGACGGGGTCCGTGACGCGCTGCCGGACGCTACGTTCGGCACCGACCTCATCGTCGGCTTCCCGGGGGAGACCGAGCCCGCCTTCGCGCGAACCTGCCGCCTGGTGGAGGGCGTTCGGTTCTCGAACCTGCACGTCTTCCGCTACTCGTCCCGCCCCGGCACGCCGGCCGCCGCGCTCGCGGGCCAAGTCCCCGCCGAGGAGCAGCGCTGCCGCGCCGAGCGCCTCCTCGACGTATGGGGTCCCGTGCTTCGCGACGTGCTTGACGGGCGCACAGGAACGGTCGAAGATGTGCTCGTCGAGGAGCGCGAGGGCGGCCTGTACCGAGGCTACACGTCCGACTACGTCCGCGTTGTCTTCAGCTCGGCGACGCCTTGCCCCGTCGGCGTGGAGTGCCGGGTGCGAATCACGGCGACGTCGACGGAGGGCCTGGAAGGAGTGAGCGAACATCGAGACAATCCAGACTGAGATTGCCCTGCGCGACAACGCGGAAGCAACGGCGGTGCTCGGTCAGTACAACCGCAATCTGAAGGAGATCGAGAAGGCGTTCGGAGCGAAGATCCTCGCCCGGGGCGAGACGATCCGCATCGAGGGCCTCGCGGAGGAGGTCGAGCAGGTTCGCGCCTTGTTCGAGAAGCTCCTCGGGTTGGTCGAAAAGAACCACTGCCCGTCCGTCACCGACGTTCGCTACTTGATCGAGCAGATCAAGGCGGGCGCCCACGTCGAGGGAGTGCTGTCCGACGTCGTCCGCGTCACCCACTGGGGTGAGGAGATCCGCGCGAAAACCGTCGGCCAGCACCGCTACGTGCAGGCTGTGCGCGATGACGACGTCATCTTCGCCATCGGGCCTGCCGGCACCGGCAAGACCTACCTGGCCGTCGCCATGGCGATCGACTTCCTGAAGCGCGAGAAGGTCAAGCGGATCCTCCTGACCCGTCCGGCCGTCGAGGCGGGGGAAGAACTCGGCTTTCTGCCCGGCGACATCCAGGCCAAGGTGAGTCCGTACCTTCGGCCGCTCTACGACGCGATGTTCGACATGATCCCGGTGAGCGAGTTCGAGAAGCTCACGGAGTTCGGGCGAATCGAGATGGCTCCGCTCGCCTTCATGCGCGGGCGAACGCTCAACAGCAGCTTCGTCATCCTCGACGAAGCTCAGAACACCACGCCGACGCAGATGAAGATGTTCCTGACGCGTCTCGGCTTCCACTCCAAGGCCATCATCACCGGGGACATCACCCAGGTGGACCTCGAGGAGCGTCAATCCGGCCTGATCGCCGTGCAGGACGTGCTGCGCGACATCGACGGGATCTCGTTCGTCTACCTGGATCGCTCCGACGTCGTCCGCCATCCCCTGGTCGCGCGGATCATCGAGGCCTACGAGCGCCAAGAGAAGGCGCCCACGACCGGCGGCGCGTAGGCCCGCTCATCGCGTCTCGTTGGCTCTTCCGGATCCCTGTGCTATGCTGGGTTCGCTCGTGCGGATCCTCCGTTCTGTCCGAGATCCGAGTCGCAGTGGCGGGAGGGTCGATGATGCGAAGAAGGGTGGCAGTTCTGGCGCTTCTGCTCGTTGCGGCGAGCCTGCGTGCGGTGGCTCCCGAAGCTACGTGGGGGTCGGTCCGCGTGAACGAGATCTGTTGGGGCGGAAGCCCAGGGAGTCCGACCGCCGAGTGGATCGAGCTCGTCAACATGACGGACCGCGCGATCGATCTGGCTGGGTGGCGGCTGGTCTCCTCGGACGGCTCTCCCGACATTGTTCTCTCCGGAATAGTCTTGCCCACCGATCCCGCGGATCCTGCCGCAGGGTACGTGCTTCTCGAGCGCGCCTCGGACGCCTGCGTTCCTGACGTCACGGCCGATGCGATCTACGACGGCGCGCTCAGCGACCGCGGCGAGATCCTTTTCCTGTACGACGCAACGGAGGCTCTGGTGGACACAGCGAACGCCCTCCCGGCGTCCTCCGAGGTTCCTCCCTGGGCCGCAGGCACCAACGCGTACGGCGATCCTCCCCACCGCTCGATGGAGCGGGTGGACGCCCGCCTCGACGACGCGCCCGATCGCTGGGCGACCTGCCCGGGCGACAGCGAAGGCTTTGGCGGCTCCGGGACCCCACGGCAGCGGAACTACTCCTCGAACCTCCTTCCCAGCGCGTCGTTCCGCGTGGACCCGCCGGCGCCGCAACCCGGAAGCCTCGCGGTGTTCGACGCCACGGGGTCGGCCGACGAGGGCGGCCGCATCGAGGCCTACATCTGGGATTTCGGGGACGGGGCCGCCGTCACAGGTCCGGCCGTCGTGACGCACGCGTACACCCACCCCGGACGCTACGAGGCGTCGCTCGCCGTCCGGGACAATCAGGGCACCGTCGCCTACACTCGGCGCTGGATTACCGTCGCGACATCCCGGCCTCCTATCGCGGACTTCAGCGTTCGTTCTCTCACCGGCCGGCGCGGCCTGTCCACCCTCGACCGACTCCGGTTCCAGGATGAGTCGAGCGACGAGGAGTCCGACATCGTCGCCTGGGCGTGGAGCTTCGGTGACGGGGGCACGGCAACCGAACAACACCCCGAGCACACGTACGCACACGCCGGGCAGTACACGGTCTCGCTGGTCGTCCACGATGGCCAGGCCCACCGAGGCGTACAAAGTCAGTCTCTGGTCGTCGCCAACCGTCCCCCCGAGGCGGGATTCTCGTTCGGCAACCTCTCTCCGTCTCAGGGGGAGACGATCGTTCTCGACGCGTCGAGGTCGGTCGACCCCGACGGAACGATCGTGTCCTACGCGTGGGATCTCGACGGAGACGGAGCGTTCGATCTCGAGACCGACGCGCCCACCCTCGAGCTGGTCTGCGAGCGGGGTGGCGACCTCTCTGTCGCCCTCGTCGTCGCCGACGATCAAGGCGACCTCTCGCTTCCGGCCGCGGGCACCGTCTACGTGAATCACGCCCCCGTCGCCCAGTTCACCGCGTCGTCCCCGGTGGTAGACGAGGGGGAGGCGGTGCGCTTCTCGGATTGCTCCTACGACCCCGACGGCGAGATTCTCACCTGGCGGTGGGAGTTCGGCGACGGGCTCGGAGGGTTATCTCCGTCGCCCGAGCACGTCTACGGAAACGACGGGACGTACCCCGTCTCGTTGTCCGTAGAGGACGATGACGGCGCGACCGGCACGACCGCGATTTCCATCTCCGTTCACAACCTGCCGCCGCGGCCCGCCCTCTCCGTAGACGCACTCGAACGTGACACGGGGCAGCCGTTTGCGTTCGACGCCAGCGGTTCGAATGACCCGAGCCCCTGCGGAAGGATCACGGCCTACGAGTGGGACTACGATGGGGACGGCTGCTACGACGAGTCGACGACGTTGCCCGGGGTTCGCCGCACCTTCGACCAAGACGGGACGTTCTCGGTTCGCGTTAGGGTCACCGATGACGATGGCGCGGCCGGCGTCTCCGACCCCGTTCGGGTCACCGTTCGAAACCGAGCCCCGAGCGTCGGCCCGCTGGCGTGGGAGCCGCAGTCGGCAACCGACGCGGACGAGGTCGCTCTGTCCGCCGTTGCTTCCGATCCTGACGGCGAGGTCGTTCAGTGGCGGTGGACGTTCGGAGATGGGAGCACCTCCGAAGAGGCCACCCCACGGCATCGATTCCCCGACGACGGTCGCTTCCTGGTCTCCGTGCAGGTCATCGACGAGGATGGGTCCGCATCCGAGACGGCGTCGTGCCCAATCGATGTCGCGAACGCGCCGCCACAGCCAGAGTGGGAGGTCTCGTACATCGACGATTGCCCCCACGGCGTCGCGTTCGACGCAACCTCGTCGTTCGATCCCAGCCCTACGGGCTCCGTAGTCCACGTCGCCTGGGACTTCGGCGACGGGACCACGTGCCCGGGAAGCGCAGGCGCCTGCGGGACCGCGGGCGCTCTACGCCCGATCCATTGCTACGCGGCGCCCGGATCGTATATCGTTACCCTCATCATCCTCGACGAGGAGGGAGCGATCGGGCGCAGCCAGCGCGAGATCCTGCTCCTCGAGTAGAAAGGACCTGCATGTTCCGCATCCGCGTCGCGACCCACGACGACAATGAGGCCTTGCTGCACCTCGAATCCGAAAGCCCTCAGGGAACCGGGATCGCGATTCTCCTCGACCGCAGCGACTACTTCTACCGCTCGCGGATGCACGACGGAGCCAAGGTGCTCCTCGCGGAGGAGGACGGCAGGATCGTCGGCGTCATGGCCTACGCGATCAAGGAGGTCCTGCTCGACGGAGCCGCCGACCGCGTCGCGTACTTCTACGACCTCCGCGGCGAGGCGAGCTACCGCCGCAGCATGAAGCGGGGCCTCTTCCGGTTGTGGCGCGCGGCGCACGACGAGATCCAAGCCGCAGGCGCCGCCTTCCTCTTCGGGCACGTCAAGGCCGACAACTACGACTCGCTCAACGTTGTGACTCGGATGGGCGCACAACCCGCGGCGTCGTTCGACATCCTGTCCACGACGTCGCTCCCGGGCAGGCGCCTCGACCTCGATCCTCACCTCGATGCCCTCGAGGAGGAGGTGGCGAAGATCTCTCAGGCGGTCGGCCAGCGGACCATGAAGCCGACGAACTTTCTTTCCGCGTACGCCCGGGGAGCCGAGCTGGGATACCTGAAGGGCATCTACCGCCTCGAAGCAGGGGAGTCGTTCGCCCAAGTGAGCGCATGGGATCTCTCCAAGATCTACTACGGCCGCGTGCTTCGGATGCCCCTCTGGATCCGCCTCCTGGGAGGCGCTCTGAACCCTCTGTCGACCTTCCTTCCCGTCCCCCGCATTCCCGTCGTCGGGCAGCAGATCTCCTACCTCCAGCTCTTCGACCCGATCGTGCGCGGGGCGCGAGGACAGGCGCTGCTGGCGAAGCTCGTCCAAGAGCTACGTCGCGCCGCACGCGCCGACGGGACGGACATCGTCACGCTCTTTGTCTACCGCGACGATCCGCTCGCCCGCCTGCCCCGTGCCTTCCCAAACACGGTGCTGCACTACCACACGATGGTTCGCCCGATGCGCACCAGCAGCCTCCCGCAGCCCCCGCTGTACCTGGACATCCGCGACATCTAGGTCCCGACTTACAGAGCCAAGCGATAGCCGAAGCCGCGCACGGTAAGGATGATCTCCGGTCGCGCCGGATCCCGTTCGATCTTCCGGCGTAGGAGGTAGACGTACTTCTGGGCATCCTGTCCCGTCGCGTACGATGGCTTGGACCACAGAGCCTCCACGATGTCGTCGCTCGAGAAGACCCGCCCCGGAGAGGATGCCAAGAGCGAGACGAGGCTGTACTCCTTCGGCGAGAGAGCCACGCATCGTTCTCCGATCCAGACCTGCTTCCTCTGATCGTCGATCTCGAGCGACAGCTCCGAGAGCTGCGGGCGAGTTCGGCGGAGAACGGCGCGGATCCGGGCCTTCACTTCGATCGGGTCGCACGGCTGGAGGATCACGTCGTCGGCCCCGGAGTTCAACGCACGGACGCGGTCATCGAGCCGGCCGAGCGACGTGAGGACCACGACCGCCGGCGGGTGCGGCCTCTCTCGCAGGGCCGCCAGGAGCCTCCATCCCGCGTGCCGTGGTCCGGGGATCGACAGCTCAAGAACGATGAGATCCGGCCGCCATTCGTCGACCCGTTCGAGCACGTTCTCCCCGCACTCGGCGGCCGCGACGTCGTATCCCTCCCTCTGCAGCTCGGGGAGGAGCGTCGGGTCCGGACGGGAATGGCAAACAAGCACCCGCACGGCATCCATCGCCTTACCCCCTCCCGGTGTCCTCATCGGCTCCCAAGCCCGCGTTGGGCGACTACTCCCCTTCCTCGGTCTCCCGCTCCCGTCGGAGGAACGTCGGAACGTCGAGGTTCACCTTGCTCGAGACGCGCTCGCGCCTCACGTGCCGCTTTTGCTCCCTCGCCATCGATTCCTCCTTGCGGAACGCTGCCGCGATGATCGTGATCCGGATGGAGTGGTCGAAGTCATCGAGGACGACGGCGCCGAACACGAGGTCGCACTCCGTCGCCGTGGCGTGCCGTACGTGCTCCGCGGCCTGCATCACCTCGCCGAGCGTGAGGTCGCGGCCCCCAGTGACGTTCAGGATCATCTTGCGGGCTCCCCGGATCGAGTCTCCCTCGAGGAGCGGATTCGTGCTGGCCGCTTTCGCCGCCGCGAGCGCCCGCCCCGGTCCGGAGGCCTGCCCCATCCCCATCATGGCGTCGCCGGCGTTGGCGAGCAGGCTGCGGATGTCGGCGAAATCGAGGTTGATCAAGCCCCGCACCGTGATCAGGTCCGAGATCCCGCGCACGCCCTGGTGGAGGATTCCGTCGGCCAACTCGAACGCCTTGGTCATCGGCATGCCGCGCGCGCTGGTTTCCAGCAGGCGGTCGTTCGACACGACGATCAGGACGTCGGCGGACTCGCGCAGCGCGGCGAGCCCACGCTCGGCGTTTGCCCCCCGCGTCGCCCCTTCGAACGTGAACGGTTTCGTCACCACCCCGACCGTCAGCGCACCCTGCTCCCGCGCCACCTGAGCGATGACCGGAGCGGCTCCCGATCCTGTCCCTCCTCCAAGTCCAGCCGTGATGAACACAAGGTCCATCCCCTTGAGCAGGTTCGCAACCTCCCACCGCGACTCGGTGGCCGCCCGGCGGGCCTTGTCCGGATCGCCTCCGGTGCCCCGTCCCCCCGTGATGTCGGCCCCCAGCTGGAGCTGCTCCTTCACGGGCGCCGCCTGCAACACCTGCCGGTCGGTGTCGACGGCCACGAGCCGTACGCCGGAGAGGCGCTCCTCCCGCATGCGGGCGACCGCATTGACCCCGCCGTCGCCGACCCCAATCACAAGGATCCGCGCGCCGGCGCCGTGCGTCTGGGGTTCGCCTTCGCGTGCCTGTTCGATCAACGGCGGCTCGCCGATCACGATCTCGTGCCGTCCGAGGACGCGCTCCACCGCCTCCTGAAGCTTGTCGAGCTTGCGGACGCAGTACTCCTTCTTGAACTCCGTATCCACGAGGATGTACAGGCGACCTTCGCTCTCTACGACGGTCTTTGCGTCGAGCGGAAGACACGCGCGCAGAATCCGGTCGTCGATTGCGTCACGAACAACCTTCCACGACTCCCGCAGCGATCCTTCTCTGGTGCCATCCTGCTTCGCGTCGGCCATCACACCGATCCTCCGAGCCATTCTGTACGCGAAACGCCTCCAAGTCAACGAACCCGAACCGGAATGCGGGATTCGGGACCGCGGATCCCCGTGAGGCGCCGAAGCCCTTCGCGGGGCGCAGAAAAGCGAAGTCCGGCCCCGCGGGCCGGACACGACTCTCAAACGAGGCAGGAACGCGCGCTACTCCTTGCTGCTCGCCTTCTCCTTCCTCGCAACGATCTCCATTCCGTTGTAGAAGCCACAATGAGGGCAGGCGCGATGCGGCAGCTTGGTCTCGTGGCAATGCGGACACTCGGTCGTGGGCACCGGATCCATCTTGCGCCAATGGTTCCGCTTCATGCGGGCCTTCGACCTCGACGATCGGTATTTCGGTACGGCCATTCGTCCTCCTCAGGGCACGGCACGGAAAGCGCCGCAGTCCTGCGGCTCATGAGCGAGCAGTGTACTCGCCGCCCTCAGGGGCCGCAACCTCGAGCACGAGCGTCACCGGCCCGTCGTTCACGAGCTCGACCGCCATCTTCGCGCCGAACCTCCCTGTCTCCACGCGAACGCCCTCCGCACGAAGTCCGGCCACAAACGTGTCGAAGACGGGTTCCGCAACCTCGGGACGAGCCGCTTCGGTGAAGCTGGGCCGGCGTCCCCGTCGAACGTCCCCGTACAGCGTGAACTGAGACACGGCGAGGACCTCGCCGCCCGCGTCCCGGATCGAGCGGTTCATCTTCCCACCCTCGTCCTCGAACACCCGCAGCAAGACAACCTTCCGTGCGACCTCCGCGAGGTCGAGGCGCACGTCGGCGGGCGCGATCCCCACCAGAAGAAGCAGTCCCGGTCCGATCGCCCCGACGACCTCGCCATCGACGCGAACGCAGGCGGTTGCGACCCGTTGCAGGACAATTCGCATCGCCTACGTCTCACTTTCCAGGCGCTCGGCGTAGTCCACGAGCTTCTGGAGCGCAGGCTCGCTCAGTTCCGCGGTCCGAGCCAAGAGGAGAAGCTCGAGCCGCTCGCGCGTCATCTGGGCGCGGAGGGTTCGGTGAAACGCCTGCTCGACCAGCCTCGGCGCGCGCAGGTTCACCTTGGGGTCCACGTAGTTGACGCGCCACTGCGGAAACTGGTTCAGAAGGCCCACGGCGGTCTCGACGAGATGCTTGATGTGCGGCTCTCGGGTCTCAAACACGCCGTTCACGTGGTTCGCCAGCCGCTGGTTGTCAGTGAAGAGGATCACTGACTGCGGCTTGTGCAACAGCGCGCTGCGGCACGCCTCGATCAGGGCTCGATACTCGGCGACCTCCGTCGTCGCGCGGCCGATCAGCCGAGAGATCTCTTCAACCGCCGTGCCCGCGCCGTCAATCATCGCGACCCCGATGCTCGCTTCGCCCGGCTCGCCGCGGGCTCCCCCGTCCACGTACACGAACAGCTTGTCCATCTTCTGGGTCCACCAGGTTTCGAACCTGGGACCTACCGGTTATGAGCCGGCCGCTCTGACCCCTGAGCTATGGACCCTCGTTCGTCCGCACTATACGTGCGGCGCGAAAGCCCTGTCAAGGACACGGAACCGCGGGGCGGTCGCCGCGCTGCGGCCGCCTTGATCGGCGACCGCCGAACGGCTAGCCTCCGTCCATCGCCGAGACGCCGGCCGGCGCGGACAAGGAGACGGCATGCAGAAGCTTCTCGATCGGATCGCGTCCGAGGCGGACGATTGGACAGAGCTGCGCTTTCAAGCACGCCAGGCGAGGACGCTCACGATTCGCAACGGCCTCCTCGAGGCGTCCACGAGCATCCGGCTGACGGGAGTCGGAGTCAGGGTTCTCGCACTCGGTGTCTTCGGGTTCGCCAGCACGACCGACCTAACAGAGAAGGGGATCCGCTCCGCCGTCGCCGCGGCTCGGGCCGCCGCTCGCACGTCAGCGCCAGCGAAGCGGGATCGAGTCGAGAAGCTGGCCGACGCCACCCTCGCCCGAGGCGTCTTCCCCGTCGATGCCTCCGATCCGCTCGACGCCCACCCTCTCGAGGAGAAGCTCGCCTTGACCGCATCGGTGGAGGAAAGACTGCGGTCGGCATCCCCGAAGATCGTCTCCTCGACGGCGACGTACGACGAGATCCAGGACGAGAAGATCCTTGTCACGAGTGACGGCGCCTCGGCCCATATCTTCGATTCCAAGCCGAGCTTCCGCGTGATCGCCGTCGCTCGCGAAGCGGGTAAGCAGTCGATGGGGTACGAGACCGTGGGCGTCACCGGCGGCTGGTCCGACCTGTTCGCCCATCGCACGGCCGACGATCTCGTCGAGCAGGCGCTCCGCCTTGCCGTGGATCAGCTCTCGGCCCCCCAGCCCGAGGGCGGCGTGGCCACCGTCGTGCTCGATCCGGCGCTGGTCGGCCTCTTGTGTCACGAGGCGATCGGACACACGGTGGAAGCGGACATCGTTCTCGGCGGCGCCGTCACGGGGGGCAGGATCGGCCAGCGCGTCGCCTCGGAGTTCGTCACGATGTGCGACAGCGGGCTCTCCCCGTACGACTCCCACGCGGTCGGCACCCTGCCCGTCGACGACGAAGGCGTTGCCACAGGGCGCACGGTGATCATCGAGCACGGCGTCCTTCGCTCCTATCTGCACAACCGCGAAACCGCGGCGCTCTACGGAGTCGCTCCAACGGGAAACGCCCGCGCCTTCGTCTATAGCGACAACCCGATTATCCGCATGCGGAACACGTACATCGAGCCGGGCGAGAAGGAGGTCGCGGCGCTGTTCGCCGGCGTCCGCCGCGGCTACTACCTCAAGGGGTTCGGCATGAGCGGAGAGGCCGACTCAAACGCCGAGTTCATGTTCGGCGTGCGCGAGGCTCGTCGCATCGTGGACGGCCGCGTCGGGGAGCTCGTGCGCGGCGTAACCATCTCGGGGAACGCGTTCGCCGTGCTTCGGTCCGTCGACGCCGTGGCGAACGATTTCGCATGGGAGAAGGGAGCGGGATCCTGCGGGAAAGGACAGGCCGCAAAGGTGGATGCCGGAGGACCGCACATCCGCTGCACGGTCACGATGGGAGGTCGACAGGGATGACCCAGGCGATCCTGGAGTTCTGCCGCGCCGGCGTCAAGGAGTCGCTTCGCTTCGGCGCCACCGACGCTGAGGTCTACGGCCAATCGGCCGAGACGACGTCCGCGGCGATCGAGAAGCACGACCTCCTGATGGCAAGAACACAACAGGAGACGGCGTTCGGAATCCGAGCCTTCGTCGGCGACCGGATCGGCTTCGCGAGCACAAACGATGTCGCGGACCTCGAGCGTGCCTGTCGCGAAGCGGTGGCGCTCGCCAAGGCGTCGCCCGGCGATCCGCGGAACGTTCTCCCGCACGGGGAACCCATCGTCCCTGTCGAAGGGCTGTACGACCCGGCGTCGGCAGGGTACACAACGGATCGTGCCGTCGAACAGGCCATCGAGATGCTGCGGGTCGCCGAATCCATCGACCGCCGCGTGGTGATCGGCGACGGCGAGTTCGCCGCCCGACGGGGCGAACGGGCCGTCGCAAACAGCCGTGACGCCGCCGCCGCCGAGCGGACGAGCCTCTTCCTGTGCTCCGTGCTCGCCACCGCGAAGGATGGGGACCGCGTCTCGAACATGGACTACCAGTTCGGCGCGACGCGCCGCGTCGACGAGATCGACGTCGAGCCGATCGTTCGGCGCGCCAGCCAGAACACGCTCGACTCGCTTGGCGCCGAACCCTGCGGCTCGTCGTTCCGAGGATCCGTGGTCCTCTCTCCCCAGGCGGTCGAGCCGCTCCTCGTGGCTCTCATCCTGCACCACGCCAACGCCCGCAACGTTCTGCGCCGCCAGAGCCGGTGGGACGGCTCCCTAGGGCGCAAAGTGGCCGCGTCGACGCTCTTCGTGGTCGACGACGGCCGACGTCCCGGCGGCGTTGCCGCCTCCGCCTTCGACCGAGAAGGCGTGCCCCACGAGCCCGTGACAATCGTCGAGCGAGGCGTCCTCGCTTCGTTTCTACACAACTCGTACTCCGCCGCGGCCCTCACGCAGAAGAACACGGCCCACGCGGCCGGTTCCGCCCAGTCCGTGCCGGCGATCGGCCCGACCAACCTGACGGTCCTCCCGGGAGCGGCGTCCAAGGACGACCTCATCGCGGAGATCCGCCAAGGGCTCCTCGTGACTCGCTTCTCGGGAAACGTCGATCCGGTATCCGGCGATTTCTCGGGCGTCGCCAAAGGCGCGCACCTCATCGAGAACGGTCGGGTGTGCCGCCCGGTGAGCGGCACGCTCATCGCGGGCAACGTCTTCGAGTGTCTGGAAGGCCTTTCCGGGATCTCGCGCGAACAGGAGACGATCGTCAACCTCACGCTGCCCCACCTGCGGGTGGAGGACGTCTCGGTCACCGGCAACTAGCCTCGGCCTAGATCGTGGCTTCCGCGGCCTCCGGCGCCGCCGTGTCGGCCGGCCCCGGCAGGGCGGGAACGGTCGATAGCGCCTGGACAGAGAAGCCGCCCTCCATGCGGCCTAG
>CAZWQN010000019.1:0-5427 GCA_964635895.1 uncultured Thermotogae bacterium
GGGGCCACGACAAGCGAGACATTAACCGACCTCCCCGAGCCTGTCAAGGAGTAGAGTCACCGCTCTCTCCCCGGTCTCGCCGACGTCCCGTCCCCGCCCCCGCCGGCCTCGCAGCCTGCTCACCACCTCAGGAGGCCTTCCCATTGGACGCCGCAACCTCGGCCGCGACGGCCAGCGCGTCCAGCTCCGCGAAACCGAGGGTCTCGCCGCGAATCGCTCCGTCCAGACCGGCCGCGACGAGCATCGCGTCCACGGCGCCGCGCGGGTACTCGCGCTGCAATCCGTTGCGCAGGGTCTTCCGACGCGCTCCATAGATGGCCCTCACGACCGAGAAGAACCTCTCCTCCCTCGCCGTGAAACGCGGCCGCTCCAGCATCTCGAGCTTCCACAGGCACGAATCGACGTCGGGGACGGGATAGAAGGCTCCGCGGGAGATCCGGCGGAGGATGGCAACGTCGGCGTAGGCCTGCACGAAGATCCCGAGCGCCGTCCCGTCGGCACCGGGACTGGCCAGGATGTTCTCCGCTACTTCCCGCTGCGTGACGAGGAAGGCCGCACGGATCGCCTTCCGCGAGTCGACGAGCTTGCTCAGAATCGGAGCCGTGATGCTGTAGGGAATGCTGCCCACGACGACGGCCCGCTCGCCGAACGACGAGGCCGCCGCGCCGAGGTCGAATCGGAGAATGTCCGCCTCGACGACCTCGACGGAGTCCCCTTGGAGCGCAGGGACATCCTGCAGGCGAGCGGCCAGGCGGCGGTCGACCTCCACCGCCACCAACCTACGGGCCCGCTTGGCGAGCGGCAGCGTGAGCGCGCCCAGGCCGGGGCCGATCTCGACGATCCCGGAATCCGCGTCGCCCCCCAGCGCGTCGAGAATGCCCGCGACGACGTTTCGGTCGACGAGAAAGCTCTGACCCAGCCTCTTGCTGGGTCGCACGCCCAGCTCACCAAGCAACCTCCGGACGGACGCGCGATCCGGCCCCGGCTCACTCAAGGAGGTACCTCTTCGCCCAGCCAGTGATGGCGTCGAGCACCCGGGGATCCACGGGGTCATCGAGGTGCTGGTAGGTGAGACCGGGGGCCTCCGGGTGCAGGCGCAGCAGGTGGTTCAGGTCCGCAAAGACGCGGACCATGACCTCCGGGTCCTTCCCCTCCTCCAGCGCGTCTCGGATCGCGTCGGCCTCGGCCGCCGGTACCTGGAGGTCCTTCTCGCCGCTGATGACGAGCACGGGGACCGACACCTGCCCGAGCCATGTCCGCGGGTCGTCCAAGTAGTGCTCACGCAACCACGGAAGCGACAGCTGCGACGCCGCAAGCGCGGATGCTGCCTGCTCCGTCAACCACGGCATCGCGCTCTTCATCTCCTCAACCGAGTAGTCGCCCCACGCCCCCTCGGAGCCCTTGACGAACGCGAGGTAGTCGTCCTCCTGGGCAAGCGCCGCCGCCACCTGTTCATCCGACGTCCCCTGAAGGCGCAGGATCGTCTCGACTTGCCATCGCGTGATCTCCGCGAGCGACCGTGCCGCCCCTGCGACGAGCACCAGCCCGGCGATCGTCGGATCCTCGGCCGCCAGGATCGGTGCGAGGTACGCGCCTTCGCTGTGACCGATGAGGATCGCGCGCGCCCCGTCAATCTCCGGCTGGGCGCGCAGCGCCGCGAGCGCCTCCCGCGCGTCGGCGAGGAAGTCGGTGCGTGACGCAGACGTCGAATCGCCGTCGCTCTCCCCGACTCCCCGCTTGTCGAACCGGAAGGAGGCGATCCCCGATGCAGCGAGGGCCTCTGCGAACTGACGATAGATGTCGGTGCGGAGCCCGAGCGCGTTCCCGTCACGGTCGAGCGGACCGGACCCGTGAATCAGAAGCGCCGCCGGGCACGGACGGGGGCCGCTTGCGGGCAGAGTCAGCGTTCCCACGAGCGTCAGATCCCCGCTCGCAAACGCTACGTTTGACTCGACTCCCGCCGCGACCTCACGCCCCTTGTCTCCCTCGACGATCTCGAGCCCCCCGGGAAGGGCTTCCAGATCGAAGCCGACCGTTCCCTGTGTCTCGTTGACGAGGCCCACGAGGCGACCGTCGTGCTCGACGAGCCGAATCATCGTGTCCCCAATGTGAACCCGAAACTCCGCGCCCTCAAGGACGTCCTCTCCGGATCGGAACTCAACCTCTTTCGGCCCCTCGACCTTGCCGGGCAGGCCGGCCAGCAGCTGCGGCACGGCCACCGTGAGCGTCCCGTCGAGCGCCTTCGCGCGCAGGGCCTCGAGAAGAACGACGTAGTGCGACACGACGTTGTTGTCGAGGAGAACCGCCGCGCCAGCGTCCTTGACCTCGGCGGATTGGCTCGCGAGCCCAACGCGAACCTCCATCTGAAACGCGTTCCGCTCTTGGCGAGCCGAGATCGTCTGCTTGCCGGCCGGCGTGTCGGCGGAGAGCCGATACGAGACCGGCCGGTAGCCGCGGTCGTACGTCGCCTCTTGCGCCAACTCGATCGTCTGATCCCCACTGTGGATCTGGCCTTGCGAGACGAGAACGTAGCCCTCCGTCGGATGGAGGAGGAGCGAGTACGACTCGTCGAGGAGGCGAACCCCCTCTCGTTCGACCGCGAACCGCCCCGCGGTGACGAGAGTCCCCTCCGCCGCCACGGCCTTGGCAGGCTCGTCCCGCTTCGCGAACGTGAACGCCAGGAGCAAGACGCCCGCCACAACCCCGAGGATCAACAGAAGCTTCGCACTCATGGTCTGCCCCCCATCGTCTCTCGCGACCGCTGGGATAGCGCGAGGACGTCAGTATAGCCCGGGATCTGCCTGCGAAGGAGCCGCGCGGATCCGCCCCTACTTCCAGCGCGTGAGGATCTGCTCGCGGCGGAAGACGCGGATCGCGAGGTAGAGGACGAAGGAGCAGACGACCACGAGGATCCCACCCTCCAGGACGACGAGCCGAACGTCGACCAGGGTCTGACGACTCGAGTAGACGATCAGCGGGATCAGGCCGGGCAGAATGGCGAAGCTCGAGAACTGGTACGCGGCGCGCGCGTCGCTCGCCCGCGACGACACGAGCATCGTCACCCCGACGGAGAACAGGGCGAGGAGCGGCGACAGCCCGAAGATGGACGCGAGCCACGGTGCGGTCAGGGCCTGCAACGGCACCGCGCCGACCACGATCCGCGTCGCCCCGAGAAACAGCCCAAACGAGAGCCAATCCACGACGACCGCCGGAATCACGCTCGCCAGGGCCTTGCCGAGGAAGAGTTCCAGGTCCGAGATCGGCGTCGCGAGGAGCGGCTCGAGGGTCGTCTGTTCCTTCTCTCCGACGATCGAGTACACGGCGATGGCGAGCGGGATGATCGTCGGCAGGATGAGGAAGTACATCAGGCTCGTGTTGAACAGCACAATCGACCCCACCGGGTCGTCCATCCCTTCCGCGAGCGCCAGCATGTACACCGAGACTCCAACCAGGAAGAGCGGCAAGAGGACGACCCCGAAGACGACCATCTTGTTCCGCAGCGACTCGCGCCACTCCTTGAGCAGGAGCACCCTAAGTCGTCGCATCGCGATCCTCCATGAGGTCCAGGTACAGGTCCTCGAGCGGCACCCGCAGCTCGTTCACGAACCGCACCTCCGCTCCGAGCTCGACCAATCGGCGCACGAGCGGCGGGTTTTCCGCGTCGGGGTCGGCGAGCGACACGATCAGCCGATCGTCCAGACGCTCCACCTTGGTCACGAAGGGAAGGTCCAGCGCCCGCTCGATCCCGGGACTCTGACTCGCGAGGTGGACGACGGTCCTCCGGCCGTACATCTCCGCCTTAAGCGCCGCGGGCGCTCCGACCGCCAGCATCCTCGTCCGGAAGAGGCCGATGCGATCGCACAGCCGATCCGCCTCGTCGAGGTTGTGGGTGCACAGGAAGATCGTCCGCTCCTTCGAGCGGAGCGTCGCGATCAGCTCGCGCACCGTCTTCGCCGCCTCGGGGTCGAGGCCAGCCGTGGGCTCGTCGAGGAAGAGGATCTCCGGCTCGTGGAGCAGGGCGCGAGCGATGGCGAGCTTCTGGCGCATCCCTTTGGAGAAGCTGCCGGCCGGCTCGTCCCGCCGATCCCACAGCTCGAACATCCTGAGGTATCGCTCGACCTGGCGTTCCGGCTCGCGCACCGGGTAGAGGCGCGCGAAGAAGAGGAGGTTGTCGCGGGCGGACAGGCGCCGGTACAGGCCCGGCGTCTCCGTCAGCACGCCGACGCGGCGACGGATCTCGCGGTTGGCTGAACCCAGCCGATGACCGGCGACCATCGCTGATCCGCCAGTCGGAGCGATCAGCGCCGCGAGCATTCGGATCGTCGTCGTCTTGCCCGCGCCGTTCGGTCCGAGGAACCCGAACACCTCCCCGCGCGGCACGTCGAGGTCGAGCCCGTCCACCGCAACGCGCGGACCGAACCGGCGTGTCAGCCCCTCGGTCCGAATCACGGCCTGACCTCGTACTTCGACTCGTCCGCCTGGCGACGCAGCCGATCCTGGCGACTCTCTCGCCGGCTCTCCGCGTCTCCCGCCCCGGCCTGCACGGGCGATTCCTGGGATGCCTTCGCCCTGATCCAGCCGAGCTTCCTCGCCACGTGCTTGAGATTGAGCGAGTAACCGAGACCCCACGCGCGAGGCACGAACCATCGCTTCTCGTCGCTCCAGAAGCCGAAGTTCACGCCGCACCCCATTCCGACGAAAGAATGGACATCACGATCACGTCGTGGAACCGGCCGGCGCGGTAGTACGCGTCGCGCTGGGTTCCTTCCGGCTTGAAGCCGAGCTTCTCGTACGCACGGCGGGCCCGCGCGTTGAATGCGTAGACGTGGAGCTGGATGCGGTGCAGCCCGAGCTCCCGGAACCCGTGGTCGAGGAGCAGGCGCGCCGCCTCGGTGCCGTAGCCCTGCTCCCGAGCGTCGGCCTCTCCGATGAAGATCCCGAACTCGGCGCCGCGGTTGAACGGGTGAATGCCGTGGAGTCCAGCGTTCCCGATGTGGCGATCGCCGTCCTTCAGCACGATGGCGAGAGCGAACGTCGTCTCGCTTCGCCCCTGCTCCGCGAGCCACTCCCGCTCAGCGCTCCGGTTCATCGGCGTCCGTCGCATGAGGAACGGAAGGAGGTCCGGATCGTTGATCCACGTCATGCAGCGGTCCAGATCAGCCTCATCGAGCGGCCGCAGGTACAGCCGCTCACCGACGAGAAACGGGCAGTTCATGGGTCTCCTTCCCCATCCCGACGTCGGACGGCATGGTCCGCGATCCGCTCGCCGAGGGCAAGGGCACCCGACAGAGCGTGCTTCCGGCCTGTCGCCGCCGCCTGTGCGGTGCGGCCTCCTCCAGCGTTCCTGAGCGAAACCCGCTGATTACCTCCACGCAGCAGCGCACCGGCGGCTCCGAATGTGGACTCCGAGCGAGACAGCTGTCCGGC
>CAZWQN010000019.1:5527-22215 GCA_964635895.1 uncultured Thermotogae bacterium
GCAGCAGCGCACCGGCGGCTCCGAATGTGGACTCCGAGCGAGACAGCTGTCCGGCTGGCGACTGACAAAGCGCCGCCGGACCGAGTGCGGCAGTCCCGTTCGCGAACTGGGTTCCCAGCTACGCTCAGGCGGAATCTTCTGACGCACTAAGGAGGAAGAAGATGAAGAGAGCGCTTTCTGTCGCAACGATGACCGCCCTGACGCTCCTCGCTCTCCTGTTCGTCGGCTACGCGCAGGAAGCTACCACCAAGGCGGTCCCGGGACTCCTCGAGCAAGAACTCGCTGCCATGGAAGCCGCCTTCGGCAGCGTTCAGACGGTGATGGCCGAGCTGATCACCGAGGTCAAGGACAACATGTCTGGCCTCGGCAACCTCACCACCAGGGTTACCGACCTGAAGGACATCGTCTCCGCCATCTCGCTCGAGCTGAAGGCAGCGGAAGGGAAGCTTGTCGGGCTGAGAAACGACCTCGACGCCCTCGGGGCGCGGGGTCAGGAACAGGCAGCTCGCATCGTCGCCCTGGAGGCCGGTCTCTCCAAGCTTGCGGCGTTCTGCGACGAGCTCAAGGCGCGCCTCGACGCTCATGACACCGACGTCGCCACGCTTCGTGCGGCCGCCGAGGACTTGGCCGCCGCGTTCAACGCCCACGTCGAGGAGTTCGCGGCGTTCAAGACCCAGATCCTGTCGGACTTCGACGCGTTGCGGACGGGGCTGTACGGCGACTTCCAGAGCCTGAAGACGGACCTCTACGGCAACCTCGACGGGCTCCGCAACATGTTCTACGGCGACCTACAGGCCCTGGAGCAGACGTTCAGCTCGGACATCACGATGCTTGAGTCGCAGTACGCTGAGCTGGCGATGCGCGTCCAGGCTCTGGAGGACGAGGATGTAGGAACCTTCAAGAGGAAGGTCCTCGAGCTCGAGCGCTCGATGGCCGCCCTCGCGATCAAGGTTGACAACAACCGGGCCAAGCTTGAGGGCTTCGACCAGGCGATCGCTTCCCTGTCCGCGGAGATGGCGACGACGAAAGAAGGCATCATGCGGGCGAATCAGGAGCTGCTGGCCGAGTACGACGCTCGTCTGCAGGCCCTTGAGGAGGCCGACACCAAGATGGCGGGTGACATCAGCACGCTGTACTTCATCTCCATCGTCGCGCTCCTCGCCGGCGTCGGCGCCCTGATCTGGGGGTTCCTCGGAACGGAGTAACAAGCTACAGGTGAGGGGATACGGTTCTCCGAGAGGGGCTTGGACTGCCCCTCTCGCTTCTTTTGCAGTTCGGTGTAGCAGAAGTTATATTGGCACGGTGGTCTGAGGGGGGCCTCCGCGGTGGATGAGCTGGGGAAGCGACTTCAAGTCTTCCGACTTGGACACGGGTGGAGCAAGAGAGCGACCGCGCAGCGGCTCGGGGTATCGATCCTGTCCATCATTCGATGGGAGGAGGGTGTCTCCGAGCCGAACGACGTCAACCGGTTCAAGCTCGACCGACTCCTCGTCGGGCTCGACGTGCCCACCCCTTCTCCGGCTCGGGGAGCCGTCATCCAGTTGAGCCTGTTCCCGGAAAGGATCCCGAGTACCGTCTCGCGAACGTGACATGACGAAGATCAACCGGGTGGAGCTGACGGGGTTCAAGTCGTTCCGCAAAAGGATCGAGCTTCCCTTCTTCGAGGGGATGACGGCGATCGTCGGTGAGAACGGCTCGGGGAAGTCAAACCTGTTCGACGCGATCAGCTTCGTCATGGGGCGCCGGTCGTCCCAACTCCGGGCCGATCGCCTCGAACACCTGATCTTCAACGGGGGCGAGCGGTTCGAGCCGGCCGACTCGGCCGAGGTCACGCTCTTCCTCGACAACGCGGACGGCGTCTTCAGTCGCTTTGTCGATCCGGGCGCGAAGGCTCCCGAGATCGCCCTCGGCCGGCGGATCACGCGCAAGTCGGCGACGTACACCTTCATGGGGAAGAGCTGTCCCCGCACCACGATCGACGAGGCCCTTGAGGCCGCCCGCATCGACCCGGACGGTCAGCAGCTGATCGCACAGGGCCGCGTCACCGAAATCGTGCGACGGACACCCCTCCGGCGGCGTGAGATCCTCGACGAAGTCAGCGGGATTGCCTCGTACGACGAGAAGCGGAACAAGGCCATCCTTGAGCTGAAGGATGTCAAGACCAAGCTGAACACGCACCGCGTCATCCTCGCCGAGCGGCGGAGACGGCTCGTCGCGCTGCAGAAGGAGCGCGACGCCGCGGTCCAGTACCAGTCGATCCTGCAGGAGCAGGAGAAACTGGAGCACTCGATCCACCACGTCGAGCGGCAGCGCATCGCCGACAAGTTGAAGCAAGCGGTGACCGAACGGCAGGGAATGGATGAGCGCATCGCCGAACTGGAGAAGGAGGTCGCGAAGCTCGACTCCGAGATCGAGAACAAGGAGTGGGAGCTCGAGGGAATGCGCGAGGACCTCACCGGTGACGCCCAGATCGCGCTGATCAAGGACGTCGAGAGAATCCGGTCGGAGATGCTGCACAAGCAGGGCGAGCTGAACTTCAAGCGCCAACAGGTCAGCAACATCCAGGAGATGATCGACGAGATCTCCCGCATGCGCGCCGCGGCCCCGGCGAAGGGCGCGGACGGCGCGTCGTCCGTTCGCGCCAACCCGGCCGTCGACGCTCTCATCGACCGCAAGCGCGGCGGCGTGTACGGGACGGTCGCGTCTCTCGCCTCTGCCAAGGCGGGGTACGAGGTCGCGTTCGAGACGGCGGCGGGCGGAAGCCTCGGCGACTTGGTCGTCGACTCCCGCGAGACCGCCATCGATTGCATCAACTACCTGAAGGAGAAGCGGCTCGGCCGCGCCAGGATCCTCCCCCTGCGCCGTCTCGTGACGGTACGCAAGAGCTTGGCCTCCGCCGAGGCGCTCAAGCTGCCCGGCGTCGTCGACTACGCCATCAACCTCGTGACGTTCGACGAGAAGTACCGGCGGGCCTTCGAGTACGTCCTCTCCGACACGGTCGTCGCCGAAAACCTCGAATCAGTCAAGGCGATCGACGGCGTCCGCGTGGTCACGCTGGACGGAGACATGCAGAGCAAGGGCGGCGCGCTCTCGGGGGGATGGCGGCCGACGCCGGGAGGGAAGGCCGAGCCTGCCGCGAAGTCGAAGGACGGCGGGTTCGACGTCGCGGAGCGGCGTCAGCACATCGCCAAGCTCCGCAAGGACGCCGACCGCCTGGAGGAGGAGTTGGCCGAGCTCGCCTCCCGGCTCGAGGCCAAGGAGCAGGAAGCCGCCGCTGCCCAGGAGACCAAGTCCCGCACCAAGGGCGAGGCCACGGACCGAAGCGATCAGCTCCATGCGTTGCGGGAGAAACGGCGTGAGAGCTATCAGGGTCTCGAAAACCTGCGCCGCGCGATGACTCGGTATGAGCGCCAGGAGGCGGAGGCGCAAACGGAGCTCGAGGCCCTCGGCGAGGAGGAGAAGCGACCGGCGGACTACTGCATCGACGCGCCGCTCCGTGAGCTGGAGCGTCGCGTCGAACAGAATCGTCGCCAGCTCAAGCACCTTGAGCCGATCAACATGCGTGCGATCGACGAGTACGCCGCGTACGAGGCGGAGTTCAACCAGTTCCACGCGAGGGTCGACGCCCTCGATCAGGAGAAGCGGGACATCGAGCGGCTGATCGGCGAGATCGAGGAACGAAAGAAGGAACGCTTCCTGGAGACCCTGACAGCGGTTGGGACGCAATTCGACCGTTTGTTCCGCGAGTTGTTCGAGGGGGGAAGCGGGACCCTCGAGCTCGAGGTCCCGGGAGACATCTCCTCCGGCCTCCTCATCAAGGTGCACCCTCCGGACAAGGAGCCGCACGTCCTCGACGCCTTGTCGGGAGGCGAGCAGACCCTGGTGGCGACGGCGTTCATCTTCGCCATCCAGGAGCACCAGAACGCGCCGTTCCTCATCCTCGACGAGATCGAAGCGGCGCTTGACCTCATGAATACAACCCGCCTCGCCCGCATGCTGCTGCAGTACGCGAAGCGCATCCAGGTGATCGTTGTCTCGCACAACGAGGAAACAGTTCGTCATGCGGACCGAGCGTACGGCGTGACAATCAAGCATGGTGCGTCGGAAGTGTTGAGTCTGAAACTGAATTGAAGGAGAACGCTACCGTGGAAGGACTGCGGATCGCGGCCATTCCCGTCGAGGAACTCGTCGGGCAGAGCTGGGAGGGCGTCCTACACCGCCTGACCGCGGACATGGATCCGTGGGACATCGACGTCTCCGAGCTGGCCCATCGCTACCGGGACTACCTGCACGCGCTGCGCGAGCTGGAGTTCGAGATCCCCGGCCGCATGGTCCTCACGTGCTCAATCCTCCTACGCATGAAGTCCGATCTCCTCCTCGCTCAGGAGCGCGCGACCGATCGAGACGGCCTGGTGGCCGAACTCGACGAAGCGGTGGACGACGCGCTGCAGGACAGCGTGGATCCTGTCGACCCCAGCGACTTCCGCCTCCCGATCGTGCGAACGCCGCGGCGACAGGTGACCCTGCTCGATCTGCGCACCGCGCTCCACGGGGCGATGAAGGTCAGTCGACGTCGAGCGGAGCGCCTGATCGAGCACGTGGACCTGGGGGATGAGTACGACCCGTTCGAGGCCTTCGAGCTCGGAGGCACCGACTTCGCGGAGCGGCTGCAGCGCCTGCTCGACAAGATCAAGAACCTCCTCTCCGGGCGGCGCGTCCTGAGCTTCTTCCGACTGCTCGACAAGGGCGACAAGGAGGAGCGCGTCGATCGGTTCTTCGAGATCCTCCACCTCGCCGCGGAGGGTCAGATCTCCTGTACTCAGAAGGAGTTCCTGGGCGACATCTCGATCCGACTCGAGGCGGAAGCCTAGCGGCCCTGTCTCTCGCGCGACCCGAAGGAGACGGACATGGATGACGCCAACCGGGGCAACGACCTCGCCGTCGTAGAAGCGGCCCTCTTCCTTGCCACCCACCCGTTGACGCGGCGCGCCCTCGCCAAGATCCTCGACGACGTCCCGCTCGCCTACGTCGACCGCCTCCTCGAGGACCTGCAGGCCGTCTACGCAGACTCGGCCCGCGGCATCGAGCTTCACGTCGAGGAGGGCCGCGCCCTTCTGCGGGTCAAGGCAGCGTACGTCGAGCGCGTCGCACACCTCGCTCCCCAACAGGACATTCCCCAGCCGGTGCTTCGCACCCTGGCCGTCATCGCCTACAACCATCCCATCACGCAGGCGGACGTCGTCCGCGTTCGCGGGAACAAAGCCTACGAGCACATCAAGGAGCTGGAGGAGCGAGGCCTCCTTCGCGGCGAGGAGCAGGGTCGGACCGTCCTTCTCTCCGTCACGGAGGACTTCCTTCGCCATTTCGGGCTGAGTACAATCGACGAGTTCCGGTTCCACGTGGCCGGCGCACCCTCCGCTCTCGAGGTGCTGGTTCCGGAGGCCGAAGCGCCGGGCGGCGAAGATCAGGAGGTGAAGGATGGACAAGACAGCTAAGTGGGAGTGCACCGTCTGCGGGTACATCTACGACCCTGCGGTGGGCGATCCAACGACCGGCGTTCGTCCCGGAACGCCGTTCGAGAAACTCCCCGACGGATGGACCTGCCCCGACTGCGGAGCCGGGACAGAGCTGTTCGAGCAGATCTGAACGAATCGCGTGTCGTATCCCGCCCGCGACCTTGCGGGCGGTTTCTCCTTGCATAACTCGGACTCTTTTGGTAGGATTTTGTCCGGTGATGCACGATGCCAGAAAGGGTCTATCTCGACAACAGCGCAACCACGCCGGTCGCCCCGGAAGTCCTCGCGGCGATGCGCCCGTACTTCAACTCCGCGTACGGGAACGCGTCGAGCCTCCACGAGTTCGGACGGGAGGCGCGGCATGCGGTGGAGGAGAGCCGAGCGGCCATCGCTCTGCACCTCCGTGTCCTGCCGGAGGAGATCGTGTTCACGTCCGGCGCGACGGAGGCCGACAACCTCGCAATCCTCGGCTCTGCCTATGCCCGCGGCCGTACCGGGGGCCACGTCGTGTCGAGCACGATCGAACATCACGCGGTTCTCCACTCCGTCGAGTGGCTCACGTCGCACGGCTTCGCGGCGACCCTCGTCGACGTCGACGCCGCAGGGCGCGTCGATCCGGACCACATTCGAGCGGCGCTACGTAAGGACACCTTCCTAGTCTCGATCATCGCGGGGAGCAACGAGATCGGGACCCTGGAGCCGATCGCGGAGATCGGCTCCCTGTGCCGAGAGCGCGGGATTGCCTTTCACACCGACGCCGTCCAGGCGTTTGGAAAGATCGACCTTCCGACGGAGTCCGTCGACCTCTTGTCTGCTTCGGCTCACAAGCTCCACGGGCCGAAGGGGGTCGGCCTCCTGGTCGTCCGCAAGAAGACTCGGCTGTCGCCGATGATGCACGGCGGGGGGCACGAGCGAGGGCGGCGGAGCGGCACGGAGAACGTTCCGGGAATCGTTGGCTTCGCCGCCGCCACGCGCCTCGCCGCACAGGAACGTGGCGAGGTGGTCGCCCGAATGCGCAGCTTCCGGGCTCGCCTGATCGAGGGGGTCGCGTCCATTCCCGGGACGCGGCTCAACGGCCACCCGACGGACAGCCTGCCCCACATCGCCAACTTCAGCTTCCAGGGGATCGAGGGCGAGAGCCTTGTCATGCGGCTCGACGAGCACGGAATCGCGACCTCGACCGGCTCCGCGTGCTCGTCCCCCGACCTCGAACCCAGCCACGTTCTCGTCGCGATCGGCGTACCGCTGTCGATGGCCCACGGCAGTCTCCGCATCAGCACCGGGCGCCAGACGACGAGCGCGGACATCGACCGGCTGCTCGACGTCCTGCCTCGCGTCGTTCGGGATCTACGGGCCCTGTCTCCATTCAAGGTGGGTGAGTGACGTGTACACCGAAAGGGTCATGGAGCACTTCCGGCATCCCCACAACATGGGAAAGCTCGCCGACTACTCGGCGATCGGCAAGGTCGGCAACATCGTTTGCGGCGACGTCATGTGGCTCTACATCCGGGTCGAGAAGGATGCCCAGGACCGCGACGTCATCGCCGACATCTCGTGGGAGACGTTCGGCTGCACGGCGGCCATCGCCACCTCCTCGATGGTTTCCGACCTCGCAAGGGGAAAGACGCTTGAGGAGGCCATTGCGATCACGAATCAGGACGTCGCCCACGAGCTCGGCGGCCTGCCCCCCGTGAAGATGCACTGCTCGGCCCTCGCCGCGGATGCCCTGAACGAGGCCATCTACAACTACCTGTCCGACCAGAAGAGGGACGTGCCCGACGTCCTGCGACGCCGCCACGAGAGGGTCGAGAAGGACGTCGCCGCGCTGGACAAGCGGTACAAGGCCTTCCTCGATCGCGAACAGGCCAAGGAGAGCCCTCCTGCGCCTGGGGAGTCGAGATGCAGCTGACGAAGAAGGCAAGCTACGGCCTCATCTTGATGCTCGAGCTTGCCCGGCTCCCGAGCGAGGAGCCGCTCTCGGCGGCCGCCGTCGCCGAGCGCTGCTCGCTCCCGCCGCCGTTCGTCGAGAAGATCCTTCACCGTCTTCGGACCGCCGGCCTCGTCGAGTCGCGACAGGGCCGCGCCGGCGGCTACCGCCTCCGCGTCCCGGCCGACGGGCTGTCCGTGCGCCGTGTCCTCGAGTCGCTCGGCGAGCCGATCGACCTGGTTCCGTGCCTCGGCAAGGAACCGCGATGCGATCTTGTCGCCACTTGTCCCACGAAGAAAGCGTGGACGCGGATCAACGCCCGGCTGGCGGAACTCCTCGAATCTCTCTCCGTAGGCGATCTTCTCCGCGACTGACCGATGCCGACTCGCAAAATCGGAAGCCTCTTCTGTTGAGCATTACAGCTCATTCGTAATGCACATTACTGACGCTCCCCGGCGCATGTGGTATAGTCACCCGGAGAAAGAGAACCCCCTCATCTTTTTCACCACCCGGAGAGGGCGGCCGAGCTACCTAGCACGGCCGCCCTACACTTTCGGGGCAGGTTTCCGGGCCCGCTCACAGGAATCGCAGGATGTAGTGGTAGTAGAAGTAGAAGACGGGAAGGGCAAACAGGAGGCCGTCGATCCGGTCGAGCGCCCCCCCGTGGCCGGGCAGGAAGACCCCCGAATCCTTCACTCCCGCAGCGCGCTTCAGCTTCGAGGCGAAGACATCCCCCAGCTGGACTGCCCACCCGACGAGGAACGCCGACAAGAGAAGGTGAGGAAACCCACCCCAGAAAGCGAACTCCCTCCACACCGGGGACAACGTCGCTCCCACCACGGCCCCGGCAATCGCGAAGACGAATCCCCCCGCGACACCCTCCCAGGTCTTCTTCGGGCTGACGTTGGGAAACGCTTGGTGCCTTCCGATGGCCGTTCCGACGAAGTACGCGCCGGAGTCGTACCCCCAGACCATCAGAAGAACGACCACGGCGTTCACGCCGCCCACGTGGGGCGGAAGCCCCTCCGCCCCCATGTAGATGAGGTAGAAGTAGTGGAGCAGCCACGGGATGTACAAGAGACCGAACACGCCGGCGACCGCCTGCAGAAACCCCGTCCGATGCGGGAGGACGCTGAGGTATCGCAGGACCTGATAGGAGATGGCGAACAGCAACACCACTTCCGCATACCGGCCGCCGAAGGCGATGTAGCTCGCGACAAGAAGCGGAATCCAGATCAGGAACTCCGGCGCCGCAAGCGGAATCTCCAGCTTGCGCATGAGGTGCAGGTACTCGACCGCCGCAAGGTAGGCGACCGCGAGGATCAGAAACCCCGAGATCCAGCGGACGTCGAACCGAGCCCCCACGTAGAGCACACCGAACACCACCCCGCCGGCAACGATGGCGCTCGCCAAGCGCTTCATCACGTTCATTCGACCTCCTCCCTGACGGCCCCGAAGCGTCGCTCCCGCCTCTGGAAGTCGTCGATGGCCAGGACCAGGTCGGCGGGGGAGAAGTCCGGCCACAGGACGTCCGTGAAGTAGAGCTCGGCGTACGCGGACTGCCAGAGCAGGAAGTTGGACAGGCGCCGCTCCCCGCTTGTGCGAACGACCAGGTCCGGGTCGGGCGTCTCGGCCGTATCCAGGCACCGCGCGATGGCCTCGTCGCTCACGTCCCGAGCGTCCATCCGTCCGTCCGCGATGTCCGCGGCGATTCGACGACAGGCGCGCGTGATGTCTTGTCTTCCGCCGTAGGAGAGCGCAATCGTGAGATCGAGGTTCTTCCCGCCTTCGGTTGTCCGGACGGCGCCGGAGACCGTTCGCTCGAGCGAGTCCGGCAGGGCCGTGAGGTCTCCCGCTACGCGGAGCCGGACGCCGGAATCCACGAACTCCCTAAGGTGCCTGGCGATGAACTTCTCGAGGAGACCGAGCAGGAAGTCGACTTCCGCCTTGGGGCGCCCCCAGTTCTCGGCGGAGAAGGCAAACAGGGTGATGTACGGAACTCCGAGTCGCTGTCCGACGAAGCGCACCAGCCGCTCCGCCGCGCGCGCACCGGCCTCGTGTCCCGCGGTCCGGGACAGCCCACGTGCGCGGGCCCAGCGGCCGTTTCCGTCCATGATGATCGCTACGTGGCGAGGGACGCCGGCAGCTTTGACCCGCTCGAGCAGCGTGGTCATCAGCCTTTCAGCTCCCGGCGAGCCTCCGCAACGACCGTCAGCGAACCCGTCACCACCACCACGTCCTCCGGCCCCGCCCGGGCCACGGTCTCCGCGACCGCCCGTCCCACGGAATCATAACATGCGCACTCTGTGCCGTGCTCGCGCAGGCGCCGGGCCAGCTCTTCGGCGGGCAGCGCACGCGGACTCCGGGACTCGCAGACCGTCACGCGGAGAAACTGGGGCACGAGAGAGCGAACGATTCCGTTGACGTCCTTGTCCGCGAGCACCCCGAGCACCAGCCAGCGGCGATGGCGCTCGGGGGCCCAGCGGGCGACGTCGCGTGCCAGTTCCTCCGCGCCGGCGGGGTTGTGTGCCCCTTCCAGCACCACCGTCGGCCGCCGCCGCACGACTTCCGCCCGGCCCGGCCACCGCACGGCTGCGAGACCGTTCCGAACGGCATCCGACGGAATCGGGATCCCGGCGGCCCGAACGAGCTGCACCGCTCGCAGGACGAGCCGCAGGTTGTCGAGCTGGTACCCTCCGACCAGACCCAGTTCGACCTCGCTCGGCAGGCCGTCCGCGGTAATCGCGTACATCGCACGGTCGAGGGTCGCCTGCCCTCGAGCTACCCCGACGCCGTCCGCCGAGTCGAGCGGCGCGCCGACCGCGGCGCACTCGGCGCGCACGACCGCGGCGGCGCTCGGGGCGAGGCGGCCGACGAGAAGCGGGATCCCCGCCTTCGCGATCCCCGCCTTCTCCCAGGCGATCTTCGCGAGCGTGTCCCCGAGGACCGCGGTGTGATCGAGCGTTACGTTCGTCAGGATCGAGACCACAGGCGCGACGACGTTCGTCGCGTCGAAGCGCCCTCCCAGGCCCACCTCGACCACGGCAACGTCGATCTCCGCCGCGCGGAAGTGCTCGAAGGCGATCGCGGTGATCGCCTCGAACTGACTCGGCAGATCGGGATCGGCAAAGAGCGACTGCGCGAGCCGGGCGGTCACTGCAGTAAGCCGCGTTTCAGGGATCCACGTCCCGTCGACGCAGATCCGGTCGCGGAAGTCCTCGAGCTCGGGCGACGTGTACCGCCCGACGCGATACCCCGCGGCCCGGAGGATACCGTCGAGCATGGCCACAACGGAGCCCTTGCCGTTCGTCCCCGCGACGTGAACTGCGGGGTACGCTCGCTCCGGGTTCTCCAGTGCATCGAGCAGGCGTCGCACACGCGCGAGCCCCGGCTTCACGAGAAGGCGAGGCAGACGGTCGAGGAGCGCCCGAGCCTCGGGGTAGTCCACTCACCCTCCGAGCGAACGGAGGTTGGCCTGAAGCCGGTCGCGCCTCTGTCGGAACTCCGCTTCTTTGCGGCGTTCTTTTCCGACGACGTCCTCGGGCGCACGAGCCAGGAACTGCTCGTTTCCGAGCTTCGACTCCGCCCGGACAAGGTCAGCCTCGGCCTCCGCAAGCTCCTTTCGGAGACGAGCCGTCTCGGAATCCAGATCGATGAGCTCGGCAAGAGGCACGTACATCTCCGCGTCCGGGAGGACGACTCGCGTAGACCCCTTGGGCGCCTTCGCGTCGTGCGCAACCGTCCACTCGACCGGCCCAGTCAGGCCTGGACACACCCGGAGCCGTTCGACCACCGGGCCGATGTACCCATGGAGATCAGCCTTCACCAGGACCGAGAGCGTCGCCGACGCCGGCACGTTCCACTCCGCTCGGACGGACCGCACGCCGCCCGTCATCCCTTTGAACGCGCCCATGGCCTGCTCCGCCTCAAGATCTCTGCCCCGCGGCCCCGCGCTCGGGTACGGAGCCACGCACACCGAATCCGGAGAACCGCCGAGCGCCTGCCAGATCTCCTCGGTGATGAACGGGATGAACGGGTGCAGGAGTTTCGTCGTCTCCCGCAGAAGGTGGTAGAGGATCCCGCGCGCCGCCGCGTCGCCCGAGGCCAGCCGCGGCTTCACCATCTCCACGTACCAGTCGCACACGTCGTGCCATGTGAAGTCGTAGAGCGCCTCGACCGCGAGGTGGAAGCTGTACTCGTTGAGGTGGCCGGTGACGACTTGGGTCGTGGCATCCAGCCGCGACAGGATGTAGCGGTCCTCGATCTCCACGACCTTTCCGGGAAGCGGGGGCCTCTCATCGCCGAGGTTCATGAGGACGAAGCGAGCCATGTTCCAGAGCTTGTTCAGGAAGTTCCGCCCCTCCGTGAGGTCGTCCCACGGCATGCGAACCGTCCGGCCCTTGCCGGTCGTCCGCGCCATCGCGAGCCGCAGGGCATCGGCGCCATACTCGCCGATGAGGTCGACCGGGTCGGCGCTGTTCCCTTTCGACTTCGACATCTTCTGCCCGCGCTCGTCGACGATCAGCGGGGTGATGTACACCGTCCGGAACGGCACGTCGTCCATGAAGTAGAGCGACGCCATGACCATCCGCGACACCCAGAAGAACAGGATGTCGAACCCTGTGAGCAGGAAGGAGGTGGGGAAGAACGACTTTAGATCCTCCGTCTCCTCGGGCCACCCCATGACGGAGAACGGCCACAGCCACGACGAGAACCACGTGTCGAGCACGTCGTCGTCCTGTCGCAGCTCGACGGATCGGCCGTAGTGCTTCCGCGCGCGCGCCGCCGCCTCGGCCTCCGTCTCCGCCACGAATTCGCGTCCGTCGGGCCCGTACCACACGGGGATGCGGTGCCCCCACCAGAGCTGCCGCGAGATGCACCAAGCGCGGATGTTCTCGAGCCAGTCGAAGTACAGCTTCGACCATCGCTCGGGGACGAACTCGACCCGCCCGTCCTTCACGGCGGCGATCGCCTTCTCCGCGAGCGGCTGCATCCGCACGAACCACTGCGTCGACAGGAGCGGCTCGACCGCAGCGTCGCAGCGGTCGCAGTGCCCCACGGCGTGCCGGTACGGTTCGATCTTCTCGAGCGCGCCGTCGGCCTTGAGACGCTCGATGACCGCGGCCTGTGCGATCCCTCGTTCCATGCCCTCGAACGGTCCCGCGGCCCCGTTGAGGGTTCCGTCTCCGTTCAGGATGTTGATGAACTCGAGCCCTTCCTTCTTCCCGATCTCGAAGTCCACGGGGTCGTGGGCCGGAGTCACCTTAAGCGTCCCCGTCCCGAACTCCGGATCGACCGACTCGGACCCCACGATCGGCAGGCGGCGGCCAAGGATGGGGAGGATCGCGAACGTCCCGATGAGCCCTCGATACCGCTCGTCCTGCGGGTGGACAGCGACCGCCGTGTCTCCGAGCATCGTCTCCGGCCGGGTCGTGGCAATCGTCACGTGCCCGCCCTTCTCAAGCGGATAGCGGATGTAGTAGAGCGCGCCGTCCACGTCGCGGTGGTCGACTTCGAGGTCGGACAAGGCCGTCCGACACCGCGGGCACCAGTTCACCAGGTACTCGCCTCGGTAGACGAGGCCATCGTCGTACAGGCGCACGAAGACGCGGCGCACGGCCTTCGACAGCCCCTCGTCGAGGGTGAACCGCAGCCGCGACCAGTCGCACGAGCACCCGAGCGCCTTCAGCTGGTCGATGATCTCGGAGCCGTACTTCGCCTTCCAGTCCCACACACGCGCCACGAAGGCGTCGCGTCCGAGTTCGTGGCGGGTCTTCCCCTCCTTGGCCAGCTCCTTCTCCACGACGTTCTGGGTGGCGATTCCGGCATGGTCGGTGCCCGGGAACCAACACACCTCCTCCCCGAGCATCCTCCGGTAGCGAATCACCACATCCTGAAGGGTGTTGTTCAGCGCGTGCCCCATGTGCAGCCGGCCCGTCACGTTGGGCGGCGGAATCACGATCGAGAAGGGAACCTTGCTAACGACGCCGACCGACGCGCGGAAGAAGTCTCCTTCCTCCCAGAAGCGGTAGTTCTTCGCTTCCACGTCTGCCGGCTGATAGCGCTTCGACAGTTCCATCTCGACCTCCGTACGACTGAGTTTGCGGCAAGCCTTCGAGTGCGGGCCGTTGCCACCCGGGCATCGCCCACGGGTTCTACGTCCAGACCCCCAGCGTCAACGTGTAGCCGAACAGCTCCTCGGGCACGAAGAACAGGGCCAGTTCGCGCTGCGCCGAGGCGAGCGAGTCGGAGCCATGAACCAGGTTCATGGTTAGGTTGAGCCCGAAGTCGCCGCGGATCGTTCCCGATCCCGCCTTCTGCGGGTTCGTGACGCCCATCAGATTCCGGACCACCTCCACCGCGTTGTCCCCCTCGACCGCCAACGCGACGACCGGCGATGCGGTGATGAACGCCAATAGCTCTGGGTAGAACGGCTTCTCGAGGTGCTCCGCGTAGTGCCGGCCGGCCAGCGCCTCGTCCACCTGGAGCATCTTCAGCCCGGCGATCTTCAGGCCCTTCTCCTCAAATCGGGAGATGATCCGCCCCACAAGACCGCGCTGAACGGCATCGGGTTTGCACAAGACGAGCGTTCGTTGAGTCCCCATGGGTTCCTTCCCTCCTACGGCCTGCGTACGTAGCAGCCCCCCTCCACCTCCACGACGAGATCCTCCAATTGGAGAAGAAGCAGAACGTGCGACGCTTCGGTGGGAGAGAGATCCGCACGGGCAATGATATCGTCAACGTGGACCGGTTCAAGACTGATGAGTTCGTACACACGGCGTTCCCGCTCGGTCAGGGTCACGTCGTCTTCCGTCTCGTCGGTCAGCGGCGCCGAGCGGGCGATCCGTCGTAGGTCGGGGAACTCCTCCAGGATGTCCTCGGCCGACTCGACGAGCTTCGCACCTTGTTGGATCAGCCGGTTCGTTCCCGCCGACGTCATCGTCGAGATGTTCCCGGGAACCGCGAACACCTCTCGGCCCTGTTCGAGAGCGAGCCGCGCCGTGATCAGCGAGCCGCTGCGCTCGGGCGCCTGCACGACCACGACGCCGCGCGACAGCCCCGAGAGAATGCGATTTCGCTGCGGGAACGTCCACTTCGCTGGGCGGGTCCCGAGGGGATACTCGCTGATCACGGTTCCGTTGATGACGATCCGCTCGTACAGCGGCTGGTTGCGCTTGGGGTAGGGAACGTCGACGCCGCACCCAAGCACCGCGATCGTGTGCCCGCCGACGTCGAGCGTCCCCTGGTGGGCCGCCGCGTCGATTCCGGCCGCCAGCCCGCTCACGATGCCGATTCCCCGAAGCGCGAGCTGGCTCGCCAGCTTCGCCGCGACCATCTTCCCGTACTGTGTGCCGCGGCGGGTCCCGACGATGGCGATCGTCGACGACGTGTCGACCGGCAGACGGCCTCGCACGTAGAGCACGAGGGGAGGATCGTCGATCTCGCGGAGCAGAACCGGGTAGTCCGAATCGACGAGCGTCACGAGCCGCACGCCCGCCTCGTCGGCCCGCTCCAGCTCCCGGTCGACGGCGGCGTCACTGCGCCCGCAAGCGATGGCCTCTCCGAGGACGGACGACCCGAACAGCTCGCCGAACCGCACCGCGGGCGCGTCCCAGATCGCGGCAAACGAGTCGAAGTGCGCGAACAACCGCTTCGCTCTCTTCGGAGTAAGCTGGCTGATCAGGTTCAGCCCTACAAGGCATTCCCGGTCCGTGCGATTCATTGCGTACCAGCCTAGGGCGCGTGGGTCGCCCGGTCAACCTCCACCGATCGTGCGGGATTGTCATCGATCTTCGCCGCCCGCGCGATGGGAGACGTCCCTTTCCGCGCCCCGTCTTGCTCGTCGGGGCGGAACCGGCTACCATGACGATGTGATCTTTGACATGGGGGTGACTGGCTTCGACGGAGCCACCAAACGAAGGCTGCAGGCGGAGCATCGCTATCTCCTTAAACCGGCGAACCAAACAACAACTGCGAACACAACGACTGCGACATACGCATTCGCTGCTCCTTCTCTCAACTAGAGAAGGCCGTCTTGTAGGGTTTCCCGCGGACCCTACGTAGGCGTCGCCTAGCGGGTATACCGCGCTCGGGCGCCTCCCCCGACGTGGCGAATCCTCTGGAGGCTGGGTACGCGCCATCCCGCTCGTGGGAGGGTTCGTGCCGAGACAAATCGCGAGACTAAGCTTGTAGACGCCGACCGGCGGTTGTTCCGGACGCGGGTTCGACTCCCGCCACCTCCACCAGGCAGGAGTGTGTCCAGAACCGGGGAGCAGGACTCCTCGGTTCTCTCTTCCGACATCCATGCCGCGCGCCGGACTCCGATCGCATCGTGGCGGGGCTGGCCTCTCCTCCTTTGCCCGGACGAGCTGCTATGATCGATCGGCATGAGACCTCCGCAGGTAGACGGTGACGGCGCTCAGCGCGGGAGGAGGACGGGCGTCAGAGGACGAGCGGTCGTTGCAGCAATCAGTCTTCTCGTCGCCCTGGTCGGATGCGAGCTGCTCGAGCAGCCTGGGCCTACGCTGTCCGTCAGACTGGATCCCCCAGCAGGGTACGTTCCCTACTCCGCCGTCGTGATCGCGTCGGCGCCTCCGGGCACGTTCACCTTCGAGATCCCGCAGGGGAAGGCCACCCAGGAGAGCGGCACCCTCGCGGTGGAGGTCACGACCGCCTACTGGTCATGCGTGGTGACCTGGACGGACGGCGACTCCGTCCTGACCGACACCGTCGTGGCGAAGCCCACCAACGCGCTTCCCGAGATCCGCGCACCGCTCATCAACGGGATGCCCGGCCGCTGGAAGCTCGTCCCGTTCGAGCGGACGCTGATCGATTTCTCGCGCAGCATCTCGGACGGCCGTCTGGTTTCTGTCAGCGTTCGCGGCGATCTCGTCGACTCCGACTACTCGATCTTCTACCCGCCCTACGAAGAGGGTGTCTGTCACGCCGAGTATCACTTGCAGATCGTCGATAATGCGTGTGTCGTCTATCCGTTCTACAAGAGCGTCGAGTCGGGCGGCTTGCCGTACACGCCGACCGGGTTCGACCTCGGCTACCCCGTCCTCATCGGGCAGAACAGCAACGCGCTCCTCTACGAGTACGGCTCATCCGGTCCAGGAACGGAGATCCCCGCGCAGGTAGGGTGGATCACGGCGACCGCGGAGAACGACATCGGACAGCGCGTGTCAACGTCCTTCTCGATCCCGATCGACCCGTGCGACTTCTTCGAGTGGCCTCACAACTAG
>CAZWQN010000020.1:0-3375 GCA_964635895.1 uncultured Thermotogae bacterium
GTGAAGTGCGAGCTCTACTTCGCCAGCGACGGCGAAGAGGCGCTGAACCTCCTCAACCAGACCGGCGAGTTCCAGGATACGCCGCGTCCGGACCTGATCTTGCTGGACATCAACCTGCCGAAGATCAACGGGTTGGAGGTCCTGGCCAAGGTCAAGGAGGACGACCGTCTGCGCCGCATCCCCGTCATCGTGCTGACGATCTCCGAGCGGGAAGAGGACATGGTCAAGGCCTACGACAGCGGGGCCGCGAGCTACATGACCAAACCCGTGGACTCGAAGGACTTCGAGCGCCTGATTCAGACGGTGCAGGACTACTGGCGGATCGCCCAGATCCCCCCGAAGTAGCTCGGCGGACGGAAGGACACCCGTCTCGTCTCAAGCTCCCGCCCGAGCCGACCGTTCGGTGCGAACGCCCGGTTCGGGCGTGCTCGTTGGCGTCCGGCGCCGACTCCCGCCCGGTACGCTGTACCTGCTTGTGACAGGAAGCGGCACCGGTCGCGTACGAGGGCGTCGAGGGGCTTCGACAAGCGGTCGATCGACGAGATTGATCGCGCCTCCTTACCCACTTCCCCACCGGTTCGAGAGCCCGGTGGACGACCTCTCGCGGCGCGCCGAACGGGGAGCGGGGCTCACCGCCGAACCGGCCCACTCGCAAGCGGAAAGGTAAGATTCCGGGCCACGGTCGACGATGCCTACCCCAGGGAAGGTGGACGAGGCAACAGGTCCACCTTCCCATCCCCCGCCGTCTCTTCCCCTTGCCAGAGCTTCGCCTAGTTCCCGCCCATCACGTAGGCGTAGACGAGCTCCGCCGCCGCGATGACGTCCGCTTGCTGGCCCGCCTCGAGGGTCTTGCCTGCCTGCGCGACGAGCGCCGCCAGGGCTGCGGCGACGTCGGGCGGAACCGGGAACGGCGCCGCCGAAGCTTCATCCACGCCGTACAGGATCTCATCCATCTCCGGCGAAACCCGATCCAGATCGGGTGACAGAAGGAGGCTTCGCAGGGCAAACGCCACGGCTAGGTCCCAGCGGCCGCGCCCGCCGTCCTCGGCGTCGAGCGCCGCGTCGAGCGTCGACTCGAACGACCGGTTCATCCCGTAGATCGACACGAACAGGCCGGCGTCGCTCCACTCGTCGAGGGTTTCGGCGTCAACCGCTCCTGCTTCGGCCGCGCTGCGGAGCGCGTCGCCGAACCGCGCGCAGAAGGCGGCCGCCTCGCTCCGCAGGCGCACGACGTGTCCGAGCGTGGTGGCCGACATCGGCGCCGTCTGCGTGATGAGGACGAGGTGGAGCGTCTCGAGAGCTCTGGGGAATGCGTCGCACGCCGTGTCCAGGTAGGGCGGAATGGTGGTGGAGGAGCCTGCGAACAGGTAGTCGGCGTAGCTTCGATAGAACTCGTACAGCGGCGCGAACGCCGCATAGCTGTCGGCGAACGAGCTTCCGAGCGTCGCCGCGGGAGACGCGGCCGTGACTCCGGACAGAGCTGCGACGACCGTGAGAACCAGAAGTGCGGAGCGCATGCCCGAGTATAGCGTTGGGCCGCCGCTCGTTGCAGCGTCTCCGGGAGCGACCTTGTGGAGTCGATTCTCGCCGCGCCGGTCAGAACTCCCACGTTTCGGGGAGGAATCCTCCGACGTGCGGGGGGAGCGGCTTCAAGAGGAAGGAGCTGCCGCGCCGAATCGCCTGGGATCCATAGCGGGTGCGGATCCGATCGACGGCCCCGTTCAGCCGATCGCGCCGGCGGTCCTCTTCGAACAAGAGGTCGGGAAGACGATCCCTCTCGGTCAGGTTTCCCACCGAGACGGCAACGTTCGACACTTCGCTCGGATGGGAGGGGATGGCATCGAGGATCGCCTCGCAGGCTCGGTAGATCACGTCGCCGTCGTCGGAAGGGAGGGCGAGGGTGATCTGTTTCGCGGCGTGCGGGCCGATCGAACCGGCGCGGAACCCACAATGGACCGTTCGGCCCACGTAGCCAAGCTTTCTCATCCTTCCGGCCACCTGCTCGCAGAGGTCGTGCAGGACGAGGAGGGCGAGCGGCATGTCGCGCAGCTCGGGAGGGAGCGACTTCGAGTGCCCGACCGACTTCGGAGGAGGAACGTCGGTGTAGGGAACGAGGGGCGTCGGATCGCATCCTCGACCGATGGAGTGGAGGAAAAGCCCGTACACGCCGAACTCCCGGCGAAGAAGAGATTCGGAGGTTTCTCCGAGGTCGCGGAGCGTCCGGATTCCCAGTTGCGCGAGGCGCTTCTCGATGCGCGGGCCGATCCCGCAGACGTCACCGACCGGCGTTCGACGGAGCAGCTCGGGGAGGTCTTCGTCGCGAAGCAGGCCGACGCCGTCCGGCTTGAACCGCTTGCCGATCAACTTGGCGAACACCTTTCCGGACGCGATCCCAAGCGTTGCGGTGATCCAGGGGCCGAGCGCTCCGAGGAAGCGGCGCTGGATCTCGTGCGCCATGGCCACCGCGCCCCCATGGCGTTCCGCCTCTTGGGTCACGTCCATGAAGACCTCGTCGATGGAGTAGACCTCAAGCCGTGCTGTGTACTCCTTCAGGATCTCGAGGAAGCGCTTCGTGGTGTCGATGTATCGTTCGGGATGGCCGGGGACGAGGACGAGCTCGGGACAGCGTTTCTGTGCCTCCCACACCGGGATTCCGGCGTGGAAACCGTACCGTTTCGCTTCGCGGGAAAACGCGGTGATGATCGACCGTTCCGTCGGGCGGCCGGTGACGCCGATCGGCCGCCCGCGGAGGGAAGGCTGCGCCTGTTGCTCGACGGAAGCGAAGTAGGAGTCCATGTCGAGATGCAGGATGAGACGACTCATCGGTGGGCTCCTCGCTCAATCCCCGACGTCGACCTTCTCGAGCGTCCACCGGCCCCGGCGCATGTCGAGACGAAGGTCGAAGTCGACCTTCTCAAGCGTCCACCGGCCCCGGCGCGTGTCGAAACGAAGGTCGAAGTGGTCCTTCCCGGAGCTCACAGCGTAGACCAGGTAGGTTGTTTCGCCTTCTCGCTCGGTGTGGACGAGGTTCGTCCGGGAGACGTCAACCCTCCGCGTCTGCCAGAAGAATGTGCGCAGTTCGGGGTGGGACTGCCGCCGTCGGTAGACGACGAGGGCGTCGATGGGAGTGCCGGCTCTCGCGTTCACGTTCGTTCACCATATTCATTGTATCCAGTGAACGCTCGCTGTCAATCACTTCGCGATGGAGTGAAACCGGTACTGGGTGTTCGGGGCAGAGGTCTCCATCCGCTCTTCGCGAACCAAGCGGAGCTGGACGAGCCGGCGAATCCGGTTGTGGCAGACGTTCGGGGCGATCCCGAGGATCTCGGCGAGCTCCTTGGTCGTCGCCGTCTTGCGATCCATCAAGAGATGGAG